>OMZC01000073.1 GCA_900315395.1 uncultured Gammaproteobacteria bacterium | reverse complement strand
AATTTATGTATTATATTTGACTATAATACGCACTAAAGGTGAAATTCTTAGAATTGGTCGAAATATGGTCAGTTTGATGCGTAACTACTAATTTTGTGATTTTATTCTTGAAGATGTTTAGTTATCATCTATAATGGGAAACAGGGGTACAGGAATACATCTGTTTCTTTTAGTGATTCTTGTTTACCAGGCTGGACTTACACAATTAGTAACACTAGAATCATTACTTAAAACAATATTTCATAATGAAATCCTTGTTTTGAGTTGATACAAGGTTCTAGTTTTTAGGTCATTCCAGTGGCCTAGAATACTAGAACCACCGTTGTTATCTTTTCTAAGTTGTAAAGTTCTTCTGTCTTTTATCACTTTTTATTTAAACTCTACTTTGAATTTTGAAGTATCTGTTTGTCCTTTTTCGTCGAGAACAGTAATACAGTAAAAGCCTTCATCTTTAGGTTCAAAATAGTTTTGCTCAAATTGTTCGTTGTTAACTGTAATAACTAGTGATCCTGATTGTCCTTTTGTTTTGATGTGAATTTTTCCAAGACTATCAGGAGACACAGTCTGCCCATTTGAAGGAAATGTGATTTCTAACTTTTTCTCATTATTAAAAGAATGATTTAGCCTTGTAAGATTAAGTTCTTTTAAAGCTATAGGAGCTTCAGTGCTTAAAAGAGGAGAAGTTAGAGTTTCTTTATTTAGTTTTGAAGTTTTACTTTTTGACAAGATCTCAAAAAGAAAAGGTGCTGCACTATCATACCCAGTGTAGTGAGTGTTGCCTTTGATGTTGTAAGGAGAACTTATAGAGACCGCTACAGTAAGGTTGTTTAATGATCCAATCGCTAAGGCATCTGTAAACTCGTAAGCAGTCCCTGTTTTGTATGAAATTTGTTTCTGTTCAGGATATAGGTATGGTCTTGGCGTCTCTTTTAAGATATCAAACACAGCTCTAGCACTGTCTTTAGCAAATATTCTGTATTCATTTAAATTTGAGTTTGAGTTCTTTTGGTAAGTAAACTCATGCATTAGACCATCTTCATTTAACATGGCATAAAGTCTTGCTAAGTTATACAGATTGATACTAGCGCTACCTAAGACAATCGAAAGATCACTTTTATTGTGTCTTAGTTTTAAGAGATCTTCGTGTAAGTTAAGCTTCTTTGAAAAGCTGTTTGCTCCAACTAGATTTAGTACTTCTAAAGCAGGTAAGTTTAATGAATATGTAAGCGCTTTTTTAGCTGTTACTTCTCCTGTAAACTTTCGACTAAAGTTATTAGGTGACCAAGTCCCGTACAGATTTTGCTTGTCATGCAATATGGTATTTGGGTGTAACAATCCTTTTTCCATAGCATAAGCATAGGCAAAAGGTTTTAGTGCAGAGCCTGGAGATCTTAATCTAAAAGGTAAACACAGCGAGCTCTTTTCATTAGATGAAGATCCTAAAACACCTTTAATTTGATGTGTTTTTATATCTAGTACGATCGCACTTAAAACATAGTTTTTATCAGCCGTATGTTCAAATTTTTCTGCAAGATTATTAAGTTCAATTTGCAATGCGTCATCAAGACTAGAAAAGATCTCTTTATCAGCACTGTTTAAGCTATTACTATTATTTGACGCCGTCGTACTCTCACTTTTCTTTAAATTGAGATCTTGTTTTTTTAAACTAAATACATAGTTACCAAATGTAAGTGAATTTTGCGAAATGGAGTATCTTCTGCAAGGAAGAGTCTCTTTAAGTGAAAGCGTAAGTTGCTCTTTGGTTATTACGTTTGCTTTATTAGCAAGCTTTAAAACCTCGTTTTTGTAGTAGAGAGCTCTTTTTTTGTTTTTATCAGGACGAATGAGTTCAGGAGCTCTTGGAAGAGCCGTAAGGAGAGCTGCTTCAGAAGGATTTAAAGTATTAGGTAAATGGTTGAACCAAGTTAAAGAAGCTGCTTTTACACCTTCAACATTTCCACCAAAAGGAGAGAGAGTAAGATATAAAGTTAAGATGCCTTCTCTTTTGTACTTTAATGTAAGGTATATAGCCTGAACCATTTCCTTTATTTTATTAAAGTAGGTTCTTTTGTGTCCTGTAAGTCTTTTGGCAACCTGCATTGCAAGAGTTGAGGCACCTGAGCCTACACTCTGATTTTTTAGGTTATAGAAGATTGCTCTACAAAGAGAAAGAGGATCAACTCCAATGTGGCTGTAAAAGCGCTTATCCTCATTGGCAATCAGCATCTTTAAATAAAGATCTGAGACATCGTCTTTAGTGGTTTTAAATCTAAGTGATGAGTTATCATCACTTAAAGTATAGGCAAGCACGTTTCCTTTATCTGAATAGAGCACATATGATCTTTTTTCATATTTGTCTAAAAATATCTCATCAATGCAGTCATACACGAACACAGTGCAGGCACTTAAAACACTTAGTATTAAAAGTGCCAGAATTACATATATGTTGCGTTGACGCTTACTCATTACCGTTTATCTTTAGATACGAGCCTATTTTACTTCGATAGTATCTTGAGCTTTGTACAATACCTCTGAAGTAGTTCTAAAAGAGGTATTGTGTACTGTCAGTGCTAAAGGTACAGAAGTGCCTTTATATGCTCCTTTTAGGATATAGGCAAAAGCAAAATCATTTCTCTTACTTTGACTGGTACTTACAATTGAGCTGTCTCCTTTAGTGATATTGAGAGCATAACTGTCTGTAAGTTCTCCTAAGAAAGGATATTTTTGTGAAGCTTCGTTAGCATCAATGTTTCTTAAATAGAGCATATTTGCTGGTAGTAAAGATTCAACAGAGAGCTTACTTGCAAGCTTATTTAGATGAACTTTTACCAAAACGATAATATCCTCATTGACGTTAACGTGAAGAGGTGAGGCAAGCTCAGTTCCATCTAAAGAGTAGTAGTTAACACTGATGTTCTGTCTATCTTTTGATACAGCATATTTCTCTGGTACTGAGAAGATACTTGCACTGATTAAAGTGTCACTCTCTCCGTCATTGACTAAAGTAATTTCGTTTCCTTTAAGAACACAGTCTGTGAATACGTTGTCACTCTTATTCTCATGTAAGAGCATTTCCATCATCATGGCTCTTTGAGCTGCTGTTTTATAGCTGTAAGAGTTCTCTGTAGCTACAATCTCATATACTTCATTTAAAGTTTTTGATGATTTGCCACTCTCTTTTTGTCTTAAAAGAGCATCTAAAACACACAGACTGTCATAAGCTGTATCAGTAATATATAAAGGTTCATACTCTTGTAAAGCCTGAATGAGATTTAAAAGCTTGTTATTGGCTAGGTTGCCTTTATCTATAGCTATTCTTAAGTTTTCAGCTTCTTTTAACAGCTCAACAGCTTTTTCAATTGCAAGCTCCTGACGCTTTAAATCTCCATACAGAGCAAAAGCTTTAGCATAAGAGAGATAAGCATTGATCGCTTTAGATTTTGAATGGTCAAATCTGAAGGTAAGAGTAGAGCTTTGATTGTCACCTGACAAAGTCAGGGCATACAGGCATAGTGCTGCTGTAGACTCATTGTCAGAGTTTGCATTTCTCTTAATATTCTGTAAAAGCTTATCTAAAACATTAAAGTTTGTGTTATAGCCTTTTTCTGAAGCCTTGTTTAATACAAGGTAGGCATAAGCTGCAGCATAGCCACCATCTTCATAATTGACTAAAGAATAATCAACATAACCTTGATTATTGATAGTTGAATTTACGTAGTCTATGAGTGAACTTATCTTGCTCTGATAGTTTTTGTATTCCTCTGAACTTTTATCTAGGAATTTCTCTGAATAATCTAACAGGGTTGAAAGATCAGATAAGGTATCAAAGTAATTACTCTTAAATGAGCTGTAAGCTTCTTTTGACATATCCTTTGGATTTGCTGCTGGCAACAAACCATAGCTTAACTTTACCAGAGTACCATCTTTAAAGGTGTTCTTAAATTTAAAAGTAGCTTGCTCATTTACTTTTAATGGAAGAATAGCGCTTTCAAGTACTTTACCTTTGTTTGGTAAGACGTCTACCTCGTAGCTGTCATCATAGGTGTAGCTACCAGATTTTACCTTTAAAGATACAGTTCCCACGCCTTCATTTAAAGCCTTAAGTTTTAAGCTCTCGTGAGCTTTACTTTTATCTAAAGCAATACTCTTATCAAGAGAGCATTCTAAGGCACCTGTACAGGTTACTTTAAATGAAACGTCTTTTTTGTCTTTGACTAAATCATCAAATAAGACTCTTGCTTCTAGTTCATCACCAACATGCATATAGCTTGGAGTTGCTAACTTGGTAACCGCATCAGCTGCGATAGTAATATCTTTTGAATAACTGCCAACTCTATCTTTATTCCAAGCTACAACCATCAGTCTTGCTTTACCTGAGAATTTAGGAATATCAAAGGTAACAGTGGCTTTGCCATCTTTTACTTTGGTTCTATTTGAAGTTAAAGAGAGTAAAGCTTTAGTGGTATTAGATAAAATCTGAGCACTGGCGCCTGCTAGCATTTCATCTGAACCATAGCCCTGACCGTCTTTAGATAAAGCTTTCATCACATAGGCATACATATCGTTTACCTTGGTTGAAAAAGCTCTCTTATCGGTTAAAAACTTGAATGGATCAGGGGAATTTTGGTTGTTAATAGCAAGAATACCTTCATCGATCAAATAGGCTCTTAAATAGGTATCATCATCGCTATTGTCCACCTCAAGATTTACATTGAGAGTACTCTTTGGTTTTACTGTACCTAAATCTTGAGATTTAATCTTTAAAAGTCTGTCATGATTATCAAATCTGATATAAGAAAGACCCGCTGCTCGAGATGCGGTTCTGTATTTAGACTCTGTACCTTTGTAGGTTGTAACAAGAGCATAGGTACCTGTATCTTTAATGTCAGCAGAGTCAAAGCCAATTTCATTATGACCTTTGTTTACCTTAAAGGTTTGTTTAAGTTCAACAGATGAGTTTCCAACAACCAAAGAGCCATAACCTTCAAATTCACTTTCGAAGCTTAAATTTACTCTGTCACCTTTGTGATATTGCTCTTTATCCGAAGTTAACAAGATCTTTTCTGGTGTCAGATCGTTATCTTCATTTACATAGCCTTTTACAAAGTTAAATTTGGTAAAGGCTTTATCGTTTTTAATTTCAACGCTATATAGTCCATCCTCAAGATTAAGTGGAATAGAGCTTAACTTGTCTTTGGTAAATGTAAGTGCACCTGAGTCAACCGGCTCTGTATACTCGTTTTTAACAAACTTCCAGTTACCATCTACATAAGCATACTGATACGAGATGTTTCGTTTTAACAGAGTGTAATTTGCCTTACCCTCAATTCTTTTACCATCCTGATAACATAAAAGTGAATCAAGCTGGTATTTGTTATCCGCTTTAGTGAGTCTTACACCAATTAAAGGTGCGCTGTACTTTACCTTTGCTTCTTTAGTCAAGTAAGCAGATCCGGTTACAGGATCAAGAACATAGATATCAAATTTAACTTTGTTTGGATAGTTCTTATTCTCGGCGTTAAATTTAAAGTTAAAGACACCGTCATCACTGGAGTTGCCAGAATCTATCTGCACATACTGAGTGTGATTACCATCATTTATGCTTTCATCATCAAGGCCAAAGGAAAAGTCTTTATAGCTATTAACAGCATGACTGTCAGGAAGAATGTTATAGCTTCCAGAAATACCAATATCAGATGCTTTAGCACCATAGTTATAGTCGGTGTTAACGGTGATATTATCTGAGGTATTTACAATATCTTTTACCTTTAAGGTTGAGGTTAAAGATGCTGGTGTAAAGGCAGATACTGTAAGATTTGTAGTGCTTAAAAGATGCTTTTCATCAAAGCCTAATTCAAAACTCCAGTTTCCTAATTGAGCATGTTCAGGTAAGGTGTATTCATACTCAAAACTGTTCTCTACTGCTCTTGATAGAGGAATTTCTCTTTCAATTACATAGTCAGGACGTCTTATAAAGAGCTTTAATACCTTTAAGGATGCAGCACTGAGATCTTTATTTCTTACTAGTGCTTGGTATACAGTTTTCTCACCAGGTCTTACAAGTGATCTACTTGTGTAGGCAAAGACTTTGTAGTCATTGCTATCACTAATACCAGCACCTTCTTCAAAATATAAAGGACTTGCTCTTAAATCTAAGGGGAAGAAATCGTCATCATGGTTAACTGTGACTGTAGCTACACTCTGTCCATTTTCGCCATTGCATAACTCTTTATTAAAATGAACAAAGCCATTGTCATCAGTAGTTTTAGTATCTAGAACATCATTAGACAATGACTTTAGGGTAACTGTAGCGCCTTTAACAGGCTTTGCGTCAGTAAGAGCTCTTACATTGACATCAATGCCATTATCTCCTTGATATGAGGTAACACCCAAGTTTGACACAAAGACAAGTTTTGATAACTGAAGTGCATTGTCATCATAGGAGATAAAGTCATCAATAGTAAGGTAATCGTTATCTTTAGTCTTGATAACACAGATGACATAAACACCGCTTTTATCAGTGTTTACAAACTCACTGATATCAACAGGTGTGTGTTCTACAACATTTCTTTTATTCTTAAAGTTAACAGTCTTTGATCCTAATAATTTTCCGTTATTAAAGATAAGTTTACGAATGTCATACTTATCAGGATTTTCTGAATACAGGCTAAAGAGCTCTGCCTGTGGCAAGGAGTTGTTTGAAATCTTAAACACACCTAAAGTTACAGCATCAGAGTTAACAGTCTCTAGCTCAATTACTTTGTGCTCGTTGTTGCCAGGCAGAATTAAGCCTTTGGCAATTTTAACGGAGCTTGTTTCATCGATGGTTGTAAAGGTAGTTTCAGAGCCTACGTCAGTAGTTAAGGTTTTGACTTTATCTTTGCTCTTTTGAGTAAATTTGAGTCCTTTATGGAGTTTTAAAGAATACTCTGTACCAAAGTTAAGTCCAGATACGCACAGACGACCATCTTTTACAAAAGGGTAAGCATCTTTTACTTTTGTGTTTTTATTTACAAAAACTTCAATAGCTGAGCTTAAGTCCTGTTCTGAAACTATGTCTTTATCGGTGATAAAACAAGTTAGTGCTTTGCCTTGCGTATTCTCATCAATAGCTCTTTTAACTTCAACTGAGAGCTTTTGAGGATCTCCATTGTTTTCTTTTGCATCAGCATATTTAGTGAGCAAAACAGGAGAGGTCAAAAGAATAGTGCACAATGATAAAAGTGATAACTTGTGATTCATGGATGCTCCGTGTAAAGACTAGTAGCCATAACTCTTGTGTATAAAAGTAAATGTAACAAGATCTATATCTATCTATATACATGTCCGATTGTAGCAAATCTAGCATCAAATACTTTGATACGAATTAGCAAATAAAATTTACAGTACTTTGTCTTATAAAAGTTCTTAAAATCACTTTTCGTAAAAAACACTTCTTAGCTATAAAAATAAAGAACAATTTCATATAATGGCAAAACTAAATACCAAGTAGGATTGCAAATAAAATTGCATATAAACAAGGTAAAAGAAGATTTAACCTTAGGTTAGTTAATGAAATATATCTCATTAAGTTAAGGATGACTTATGGCAAAGGTACAGAAAAAAGGATTAGTAAGAATTTATAATGCTGGTAAATACAGCATGAAAGGTTTTAAAGCAGGTCTTGAAAATGAAGCTGCAATCAGACAGGAGATGTTCCTTGCTGTAATTTTAACTGCTGTCGCTTTTTATTTAAGATATTTTTCAGATTTTGCTTATTCAACATTAGAGCTGTTAGCTTTAATTGCAATGCCATGGATTACTGTTGTAACTGAACTTTTAAATTCAGGTATTGAAGCAGTAGTTGACAGAATTGGTACTGAATTTAATGAACTATCAGGCCGTGCTAAAGATTTAGGATCAGCAGCTGTATTTGTAATGCTGATCTTGACTTTAGTAACATGGGTAGTAATTATTGCTGATCACTGCATTTGATAATAGCTCTAAAGTTTTAGTAGTAGCTTATGCAAGATCATGAATATTACATGTCTTTAGCCTTTAAAGAAGCATTAAAGGCTAAAGCAGTAGGAGAGATCCCTGTAGGTGCGGTTATCGTAGATCCTAAGGGAGAGGTTATAGCTACAGGCTACAATCAGACAATCAGTTCAAATGATCCATCAGCTCATGCTGAAATTGTTGCCTTGCGTGCATTAGGCAAGGCTGTTTCAAATTACCGCTTTCCTGACTATTCAATCTACGTGACTTTGGAGCCATGCTGCATGTGTGCCATGGCTTTAATTCATTCAAGACTTAAAAATCTCTATTTTGGAGCGTATGACTTAAAAACTGGAGCTTGTGGATCAGCCTTTAATTTAATCTCAAATCCAAAGCACAATCATGAGATCAAAGTTGAAGGAGGCATCTTAAGAGATGAATGCTCCATGCTGTTATCTAAATTCTTTAAAGAGCGCCGAAAGGCTAAAAAAGAGCAGAAAAAACAGTCAGCAGAAGAGGCAAATAACTCATAGCCTTTTAAAGATCTTCAATATTGGTTCTAAACTCCGATCTCTCATACTTTTACTGTAAAGTAATCTGAACAACTACGAAAAAACACCTAAGAACTCTGCTCAATTTGTGACCGCTTTTGTGAGATCTGACGCTAAATCAAATCTTTGATCGTTTTCATTATGCTATACTATGCAGATGAGCAGATTTAAGATTATTCTGCATTATATAAATAATAATAACGATGTGACCTTGTTTTGAGGAGCTACAGCAGTGAAAACACGCAACAGCATTCGTGCAGAAATTAATGCACTATATAACGAAAGAGTAATAGGCTGGCTAAGTGATTCAGTCAAGTCTAAAAAGAATTTTGAAGCTGTAAGAATTTATTTGGGCGCTCCTACTCGTGATGAGGACGTACTGACAAATAAAGATGAGTTTGTTCGTTTCTGTAACGATTGGCACAAAGAGCTTAATGCAGGAAAAGTTGAGTTCTTAGATAAGACTTATCCTGACCTAGGAAAAATCGAAGTACCTATTCATTTGGTTTTTGAGAAAGTTGATGAACTTGCTGCTTGGGCAGGTCATCTTGTGGAATTCCACTCAGCTCAAAACCGCCTTCAGACTGTAAAGAAAAATTTACCTGAACTATTAGATTCTGCTGTAGAAAATATTCATGCTTTAACCACTCTAGAAGATCAGGATTTTGAGCGATTCTTACTTGTATGCAAGTGGTTATGTGCTCATAAAGATTCTTCATCTATGATCCGTCAGATCCCTGTACGTGGTGTTGATACTTTATGGTTTGAAAAGTACAGATTCGTAGTGCTTGCATTTATGCGCAAGTACCTAGACTTAAATCCATTAAGAAGAGATTTATTACAGCTAGGTTTAGTACCTCCAGCTCCTACTGTTCGTTTAGTTTTATTAGACAAACTTTTACGTAGCAGAGTAGGTGGTCTACGCGATATTGGCATTACCGTTGAAGATTTGGCAAAGCTTGATATCAAGCCACGCAAAGTCTTATTCTTTGATGATTTAGCAACAGCTTTATCAGTACCTGATGTACCTGGTATGGTATGTCTTGTTTTACCCTTCCAGACCTCAAGAGTATGTACTATTCCATGGATTGCACATGCTCAATGCGCTTATGTTTCAAATATTGAAATGAAAGCCTTTGCTGTATTGAACAATCTGCGCGTTCACTTGCCAAATACCAAGAGCGTAACTTTAAGCAGAGAATTCTTTGAGGCTAATTCTGATTTATGGTCATTTGATGATATTGAAATTGAAGAGCTCAATACCTCAATGGCATTAACTTCAACAGAAGCTACTTTATATAATATGTTAGCAGCTGGTGTCTTTGGCAGAAAAGCACGTTTACCTTTAGAGAGAATTCCTCTATCAGAGATCTTCGGTGCACTTGATATTGAGTACAAAGAAGAGACAGTACAAGAGGAAGAGAACGTTATTGATGTTCCAAAACAGGTAGCATCAGCACCAGTTAAAAGCACAACAGCTCAGGCACCTGTTTTAACTAAAACAGAAGAAACAGCTGTAGAAAAAGCTGCTAATGATGATGAAATAAAGAAAGTAGCTACTGAAGAGAAGAAAGAAACTTTAGATAACTCTGTTCCTACAACTGAAAATCAACAGTAATAATTCTCATTTTTATAAGAATTGACACCGTGTTATGGCAAATTTGCTATAAAATGGTGTCAATTTGTTTATGTGAAAAGTGTTTTATTAAGCTTATTACAAAAACAAGCAAAGATTAGTAAGTATCTAAAAAGATAAATCTAAAAGATAGTTTTGAAGATCACAATGCTTTAAAGATAAAGATCTTTTGATAACTGTCGATATCATAAAGAGTATTTTAAATGTCAGCACAATTTATCAGTGTTCACCCAGACAATCCACAGCCACGTTTTATTAAGCAGATCTGTGAATGTCTAAATAATGGTGGAGTTGTGGTTATCCCAACAGATTCAGCTTATGCACTCTGCTGTAAGCTAGAGCAAAAGCAGGCAATGGAAAGAATTGCCAGAATCAGACAGGTTGATAAACACCATAACTTTACTCTGTTATGTCGTGATCTTTCTGAATTATCAACTTATGCAAAAGTTGAAAATAGTGTATTTAGATTACTAAAGAATCACACTCCTGGTGCTTATACCTTTATTCTTCCAGCTACTAAGGAAGTGCCTCGTCGTCTGATGAACGAAAAGAGAAAGACTATCGGTATTAGAGTGCCAGCTAATGCAATTGTTGATGCGATTATTAGTGAGTTAAACGAGCCTTTAATGAGTTGCTCTTTGATTCTTCCGGATCATGAAGATGCAGAGTCAGATCCTGTAACCATCAATGACGAAATTGGTTCTGTAGTTGATGTCATCGTTGATGGTGGCGTGTTGTCTCCAAGCCCAACTTCAGTGATTGTCTTCAATGATGGAGTCCCTGAGATTGCTCGTTACGGCTCTGGAGATGTTTCTGATTTTGAGTAGAATTAAAACTTGATTGTTTTTGAGCATTAGTTTTAATGAAGTAATAGGTTTTAAGAGGAAAGTAAATTGGATTCAGGCCTATTTAAAAGAAGAAAAGTGGCAATCAGACTGGGCTTAGGTCTGATGGTGGTTGTCATTATTTCTGATTTTTTCCTCTATCCTAGACAGTACTCATATCCTAGCTCTGTCACTGAGTACAGTACTCAAGAGAATAATGAAAAAAGATACTATCTGCGTCAACAGTTAGAGCATTCAAAGACCTATGATCAGATGAGACTTAGAGTCAGTAGCTCACAGTATATAAGTCAGGAAAAACTTTACGATAAAGTTGATCCTAAAACACAGCAGAGTTTTCAGGAAGACACCTCAAGAAAAAGAGGTGAAAAGATCTTAGAAAAACAGGGGATTAGCTCTGAAAGCTCCACAACAGGTAGCTCATCTGATGGTTCTGCTTTTAAAAATAAGACAGGCAAAGTTAAAGCTAAAGGGCTGTCTGACTGGATGAAACAGAACGCTCTTTTAAATGATGATGAGAAATAGTCCTTTCAAGATCTCATTTATCAATTTAAGTATCTCTCATGCTACTACTTAATTTGTATAATAAAATAATCAAAATTAAGACGATTCCAATTCTTACAATTCTCAGATGAAAGTGATTGTTGCTCTTCATTAGAGCATCAAAATACAAAATAAAATTTATTCTTATTTTGATAGTAATTTGAACTTTTTAGAACTATACTGAATTAGTAGGAAATAAAAACGTAACGTTAAGATTTTAATTTCCAAGCAGTGGATATTATGAAGCATTTTTTTAAGATTACAGTTGCGACTCTAATCTCATTCTTTTCATCTTTATTTATCGCTAATGCAGAAAGCATTGACGACGTAAATGCACAGACAGAGCAGGCAATTAAAAAACAGGAATTAGATTTAAAGAGAGCTCGCCTGCGTGAATCTTTAAAACAAGATCAGGCTCATTCTTTCCAGAGAAGAGCTTTTGATAAGCAGAAAAATCAAGCTGAAAACGATAAGGCTGATTACTATAACGCCTTAAGAAAGCAGGCAGATGCAGATTCATTAGTTAGTGATGAGCCAACTCCTGAAGAAAAAGCTCCAGATTTAGAGAACAATAAAGAACAAAAAACAGCATCTCAGACCGTTAATAATGGTCCTAGGGAAGCTGATGAGCGTACTAAGACCTTCCAGAAGTGGGTTAACAGTAACATGATGTTAGATTCTGACTCTAAGATCTCTCATAAAGATGCTATGAAGTATGAACAGAAAGAAGAGCTTAAAAAGAATCTTTTAGATGGTAACTCAGAGACAGTGATTGTTAAGAAACAATCTATAGGCAAGATAGAAAAGGTAAACAAAGAGTAGTTTTTGTTTGTTTTTCAAATCTTGGTAAAACTTGATTTTTAAATTCTACTTACGAAAAAGGCAGAACTCCAAAAGCTCTGCCTTTATATTGTTTGTTATCTAAGTTTGTTATCTAAAGATTAGATTAGAGGCATATTGTGCTTTGCACACTCTTCTCTCATCTTCTCAGGCCAGATACTTGCCTGGATTTCGCCAATGTGAGCCTTGTGCAGAAGAACCATACATAGTCTGCTCTGACCGATACCACCACCGATGGTTAATGGTAACTCGCCATTTAATAACTTCTTATGGAAATACAGCTCTTTGCGCTCTTCTTTGTTCTCTAAACGTAACTGACGGTTTAAAGCCTCGATATCAACACGGATACCCATTGAAGATAACTCAAATGAACGGTTTAAAATAGGGTACCAAATTAAGATATCACCGTTTAAACCATACTTGCCATCTTCATTCTTAGTTGACCAATCATCATAGTCTGGAGCTCTACCATCGTGCTTCTCACCATTTGATAACTGACCGCCAATACCCATTAAGAATACAGCGCCGTATTTCTTACAGATTAAATCCTCACGCTCTTTTGGAGTCTTGTCAGGGTACATCTGTAACAGATCTTCAGCATGAACAAAAGTAATCTCCTGAGGTAAGAAAGGCTTGATATTCTCATAGCTTTCACATGCTAAGTATTCAGTTCTTAAAATTGCTGAATAAATGCGTCTTACAATCTGCTTTAAGAAAGCTAAGTTTCTATCTTCTTTAGTGATAACCTCTTCCCAGTCCCACTGATCAACATACAGTGAGTGAAGATTATCTAATTCCTCATCAGCACGAATAGCGTTCATATCAGTATAGATACCGTAGCCAGGCTGAATCTTTAATTCACCTAAGGTCAGTCTCTTCCACTTAGCTAAAGAGTGTACAACTTCAGCTTTCTGATCGTTTAAATCTTTAATTGGGAAGGTAACAGCTCTTTCGATACCATTTAAATCATCATTGATACCTAAACCTTTTAATACGAATAAAGGTGCGGTAACACGACGTAAACGAAGCTCTGTAGCAAGATTCTGCTGGAAGAAATCTTTGATTAACTTAATTCCTTTTTCTGTTTGAATTTTGTCTAAGAGCGGAGTGTAGTCCTTTGGAATGATTAGATTACTCATTTCTGATTATCCTTAATATGTAGTAATTGTGAAGATTTTACCTTTGATATCAATTTTTTTAAATATCTTTTTTCGTTAATTAAGATAAATTCATGCAACTGCAAGGATTATTAAGAGTAATTAACTTTGAAAATGGTAATTGCAGAGTTTATGACCATGTTTTTAGCTTTTCTGTGTGCACATGAACAGGCGCACGTTTTAACAATATGAAAACGTTAAAATTCAAAGAATTTGAAAAATAAGCGCTTTGTATAGGGTATTATGCAAACATTTTTAATCCTTTTTGCAAGAAGGCTCACTGATTTGTGCATTGTAACAAGCTTATAATTAATGCAACTGTGAGGTTTTGTATGCAAAGAAAAAAGAACCTTGTAAGTGTGCTTTCTGTTGTGTCTTTTTTGTTTACAGTAACGGTATGTTATGTATTGTTTGGTTCAGAAAAGGCGTATTGTGCAGAAAATGCATACCAGCATGATAACGATTTGGATTCTTCTCTGTTAGAGATAGTAGAGCAGAATAACGATACTTTGCAGCAAAAAGAAGCTAACAAAACTCCAAAGGATAAGTTACTTGAGTCTGTGATCAGAAGCAAAACTCAAGAAGCTATTCAATACAGAAACTATAAAGCACCAGAAGATCCTGAATTAAAAGAATTAAAGCGATCGGTAAATCTTGAGAATGCAAGAGTTCATGGTGAAGAAATTTTAGCTGAAAGAAAAAACGGCGGTTTAAAAAAGAAACAAAGTCAGAATCTTGAGCAGGGGCTGATGTCCAGCTTTGATAAAAAGAAGACTGATAAAAAGAAATATAAAGTGCTTGATAAAAAGAAAGAAGAGGGTGATTCCCATTTGTTTAAGGATCAAGCAGGTTCTGTTTCTAACGCCTTTAAGAAATTAAAATAGTGAAAAGCCTTTATGTGGTACATATTAAAGTTTGAAATCAATATACTGCTGATCTTACTGATGGTAATCGTGGTGCGCTCATTTTCTAGAGAGCATGACAGATTTAATCAGCCATTTGTCTATACCTGCTATGCCCTCATCGTTTGTTGCTCTATGCATTATATAGAGGCGATTGTATCTTATACCAATTATTCAGAGGTTCATCAGGTTTTATATGTTATTGAAACAGTACTCTGGATCTTCATGCCATACTGGTGGTTGCACTTTGTCTTTGAAAAATTAGGTTATGGCCATTACTTAAAACAGGGAGCTGTGGTTTATTTAAAGAAAGCTCCACTGGTAATTGTAGGTATCATGGCTTGTATCTCCCCATTTGTACCATTGCTGTTTAAATTAAATCTGTTTGGTGATCCTGTAAAGGGTAGTTATACCTATGTCATGGATATTTTTGTAGCTTTATATACCACAGCATCATTGGCTTTATGTTTGACTACAAGTTTACTCTCATCTAACAGTGAACTTAAAAAATATGCCATGTACCTTACCATCCCAACCATTATCTGCGGTGGTATTCAGACCTTTACAAGCTACTACATGAGTAATATTTTCTATGTAACAGAAACAGTTTTCTGTATTATTACCTTCATTAACGTTCATGAAGACAGAGTGTTTATTGATGCTCTAACCGGTCTTAATAACAGAAACCGCTTTAAGAAGTACTTATCTACTGTGATGACCTCTTCTTCAGTAAATAGATCAAATATGTACTTAACCTACATTGACGTTGATGAGTTTAAAAAGATCAATGATAATTACGGTCACGTGGTAGGTGATCTTGCCTTAAGAACTGTTGCTGAAGCTATGCGTGAAGTAGGTGAGCAGACTCGTTCTTTCATTGCTCGTTTAGGCGGTGATGAGTTTGCAATTATCTCAGGTCATAACACTAAGAACGAATATGACAAGATGGTCGAGTCACTGTCAAAGTTATTAGATGAAAAGGCATCAGCTAACTTTACAGAGTTTAAGGTTAAATTCTCATTAGGTACTACTTCTCTTGATATTCCTAATGCATCTATGAATGACATTATCAAGATTGCTGATAGACGCATGTATGAGCAAAAGCGTATCAAAAAGATTAACAATGCACAGAGGAATAATTAGTAATGACATCCACACTATTTTATTCAGTCGAAATTGATATCGTCTGCATTGTTGTTTTTATCTGTGTAATTTCCAATATCTGGAAAAGTGGTGACAGATCAAGATTCGGTTATATCATGGTATTAGCATTGGTTACTTTACAGTGCTTAGCTGATATCTGCCTTAAGACCTATACCAGTATCAGTTGCTATGCTCTTTTTGCCAAGAATGAAGTATGTACTAAAGATGTAACTCAGGTAGTGCTCTTTAGTTGTATTGTTTCTTTCTTTAATCTCTTTGTGCCATACGTTTTCTTTGTAAAAAGCTATTTATTAAAGGCTGAAAAATCAAGAACCAAGGTCATTAAGCTGTGTGTCTTCTCAATTCCTTTTGTAATTTTAACCTATTTTGTAGTTACATCTCCTGCTAATGGTTATGTCCAGTTCTTAACTTATCATGGTGCTTATGTTCATGGTAAGTACTACTCAGCTCTTGTTGGAACTGTAGGATTTTACTCAATCTTAGCTTTAATTAACTTTATGTATGTGGTTGCTTCACGTCAGGATAGAATGATTGAGTTTTCAATCTCAAAGGTTGATTACATTCTCTTCTATTTAACCTGTACGCTTCCATTCATACTAGCTCCAGTTAACTTATTAGTAGATGAAGTTTTATTAGTATCTCCATGCTATGCCGTATGTTTCTTCTTCCTGATGACCTTGCATCAGCATATGCGTATTTCAATTGATGATTTGACCACTTTAAACAACCGTAACGAGTTAAAGAGCTATCTTTTAAACCTAGTGTCATTATCAGAGGCTGAAAGAAAGACTACCTATATGATGTTCATTGATGTTAATAAGTTCAAATCCATCAATGATAACTATGGTCACAATGAAGGTGACGTTGTCTTAATGCAGTTATCAAGACTGTTAAAAGGTGTAGCTGAGACCTTTAACTGCTTCTTGTGCCGTTATGGTGGTGATGAGTTTATCCTGATTAAGAAGAATGCTAATGAAGAAAGAGCTGCAGGTGTATGTCGCTATATTGACAAAACTTTAGCAAGATTAAAGGTTTTATCTCTATCTCCATATGAGTTGTCAGTATCAACCGGTTACGTTCGTTTTGATAAGCGCTTTAAGACAGCTAAAGACTTCATTGAAGCAACCGACAGACTTATGTATGAGACTAAACGCAGTTCTCGTAAAGACTACTCTAAGATCTAATAAAAAAGCCTCCGCATTGTGGAGGCTTTAAAAAATCATTTCAGATTACTTATCGTCAATTCTCAGCATTACAGCAGTTGATAAATCAACCTTTCCGTTATGCTTTAATTTAACTGACCAACCTGTACCTGGTGCTACATCTAGAGGCTTACCATCTTTTGCGTTTGTAAGTGTAGAACCATCAAGATCTACTAATCCATTAGGAGTAAATAAGGCAATGTGAGAGTCCTTCTCAAAGCGGTTCTTTACATCGATATTTAAAGTGCCGTCTGGATCTTGAGAGGTGATCTCACCGCAGATCTGTAACTTACCTGGATTTGGTGAGTTAGTCTCATAATCCTGAGTCTTATCAGGTCGATGTGGCTCTAACAGAGCTGTAGTGTAACCACGAGATGGAATTGAGTTTACGATGTTGTAGCTCTCATCAGGGATCTCTTTACCTTCACAGATAGCATCAATTGCTAATCTGTAAGCGCGAGAGATAGCAGCTGAATAGAATGGAGATCTTGAACGACCTTCAATCTTCAATGAGTCAACGCCAATCTCGATAAGTTTCTTTAAAACTGGCAGAGTGCACAGATCTTTAGAGTTCATTAAGTATGAACCGTTCAGATCTTCTTCCATGGTCATCCATTCACCTGGATGATGCATAGACTCTTCAATCTGAGCTGACAGTGTAGTGCCGTCATCAGCTTCAAATGTAGTTACATCATCAGCTGTAGCTGCATGTACATTACGGATATTAAAACCGTAACGGCATGAATTGTTGCAGGCACCGATATTGGCATCACGGTGAGATAAAAGACCTGAAATTAAGCAACGACCAGATACAGCAATACATAAAGCGCCGTGTGCGAAAACCTCAATTTCCATATCAGGACATTCCTGCTTGATCATGTCAATTTCAGTTAATGAAAGCTCACGAGCTAAAATACATCTTGTAAGACCTACTTTCTGCCAGAACTTTACAGAGCCTGCGTTTACAGTATTAGCCTGTACTGATAAATGAATTGGAATATCAGGGTAACGGTTACGTACGATGTCGATTAAACCAGGATCTGCCATGATGAAAGCATCAGGTTTTAGCTGAGCCATTTCATCAACGACTTTTTCAAAGGCAGCTACACGTCTTACATGAGGAATGATGTTCAGTACGGCATGTACCTTCTTACCCATAGCATGAGCTTCTTCGATACCCTTAATGAAGTCCTCACGGATAAAACCGTTACCACGTACACGTAAAGACCACTTAGGAACGCCGGCATATACAGCATCAGCACCATAGGCTAAAGCCATATGTAAGTGTTTTAAGCTTCCAGCAGGAGCTAAGAGTTCAGGCTTTTTAGTTACGCTCACAGTTAAAAATCTCCATTAGGTAATCACACAGTTCGCTTAAAAGTTCACCTTGTAAAACAAGTAGAGCCTGAGCATCAGCAGTTTCATCATCTGATTTTTCAGGAAGGTTCTTTTCAAGGTAAATATCAGTAGGCTTTAATTTCTTTAAAGCTAAATCTGAGGTTAAGGTAAGTTCTAAAGACTCATCAAAAGACAGACCAATTTCAGTTGCTACCTTGCCAGCCTCTAAATGTACTGCAATTTCCTCAGAGGTCAGATCTTCTTTTGAAGCTCTGATTACGCCACCATCTTCATCGGTACTCTTTAATGTTGTCTCTGAGCCAAAAGCAAAGCGCTTAGGTAGAGTAGTTGCATCTTTTAGCCATGAGGTCATCTTCTCATCTACCATAGCATGTGGTGCTAAAAGTTTAGCTGGGAATGTAGAGAAAGCTTCACGTAACATAGCAAGAGCTTTTTCTGCTCTCTTGCTTGAGGTTGCTGCAATACCTACTAGGCTTTTATCGGTGTTGATCCAGATTAAAAGCTCACGACGAGTTGCAAAAGCTTGAGCTAAAAGCTTGCCAGCAACAGCTGCTTTTAAAGCTTCTTTTTCGTTTTTACGTAATTGTCTTTTTAGCTCAATCTCTTTTTGAGCGGTAATTTCGTTTAATTCTGTCTTTACAACAGATGAAGGTAATAGCTTGGTTTCTTCAATCAGTTTAAAAAAGTGATTTTCACCTGAAGAGAAGTGATACAAACCTTCATGTGAGAAAATAGGAGCAAAGCCAATAGATGCCAGCTCTTGAGCTGCACATGGCTTGAAACTAGCTTTTTCTAGTGCTTCTTCAACTAGTGCATCGTCTTTTAAAACACCGTTTAATTCTGATAAATCAACAGTGTAGAAACGAAGATTTTTAAACCACATATTTTATGTTTTCCTACTTAAAAAATTTTGCCTAAATTATGGACAAAAATGGCTGTTTTTTCAAGTTCTAATGCTATGTTTAACCCATTTATTTCATTGATTTTTTAATACAAAAATGATAATATTTATGCCTATTAGACTAATGAAAATTACAAGGTAGAACTAATGTCAGATAATACCGATAATCCAAATTCAGAACAGAACGCATCACAGTCTTCTGAAAATGAATTAACTACAGCACAAAGCGTTAATTCATCAGTACCAACAGTAAAACTAGAAGACGAGTTAAAGCAGTCATTCATTGACTATGCGATGTCTGTTATCGTAGACCGTGCTCTTCCTGACGTTCGTGATGGTTTAAAACCAGTTCACAGACGTGTGCTTTTTGATATGTATGATCTTAAGGTATGGAGCTCAGGTCAGACTAAAAAGTCAGCTCGTATCGTAGGTGACGTTATTGGTAGATTCCATCCACATGGAGATACTGCTGTATACGAAACTATCGTTCGTATGGCTCAATGGTTCTCAATGCGTGAACCTTTAATCTTCGGTCAGGGTAACTTTGGTGATATCGATGGTGATGGCGCAGCTGCAATGCGTTATACCGAAGTTAAGATGACTAAGATTGCCGAGCAGATGTTAGCTGATATCGACAAAGAAACTGTTGACAGCTATCCTAACTACGACGGTAATGAGCAGATCCCTGAAGTTTTACCAACCAAATTCCCTAATCTATTGGTAAACGGCTCATCAGGTATTGCTGTAGGTATGGCAACTAACATTCCTACTCATAACCTTTCAGAAGTTATCGACGGTGTTATTGCTGTTTTAGATAACCCTGAAATCGGTCTTGATGAACTGATGCACTATATTCCTGGTCCTGATTTCCCTACAGGCGGTATTATCGTAGGTACTGATGGTATCAGACAGGCTTATGCAACTGGTAAAGGCCGTTGTATCATTAGAGCTAAGACCAGAGTTGAGACAGACAAGTCAGGCAAGCAGACCATCTATGTTGACGAGATCCCTTATGTAGTACATAAAGTTGATATCGTAAAACAGATTGAAAAACTCTTAAAAGAAAAGAAGATTGAGGGTATTTCAAGTATTGTTGATGAGTCTGATAAAGATTGTGCTGTTAAGATTGCAATTGACCTAAAGCGTGATGCTTATCCAGAGGCTGTGTTAAACAACCTGTATCAGAACACTATGTTACAGGCAAGCTTCCCAATTAACATGGTAGCTTTAGTCCACAATCATCCAAAGCAGCTGTCTTTAAAAGAAATCTTAACCGAGTTCGTTAAGTTCCGTCGTG
Organism: uncultured Gammaproteobacteria bacterium; assembly: GCA_900315395.1. Classification (GTDB taxonomy): domain Bacteria; phylum Pseudomonadota; class Gammaproteobacteria; order Enterobacterales; family Succinivibrionaceae; genus Succinivibrio. The sequence goes on along the minus strand of OMZC01000073.1, from coordinate 12,882 downwards.
AGATCGTAACTAGAAGAACAGTTTATCTGTTACGTCAGGCAAGAAGAACTGCTCACACCAACGAAGGCTTGATGATTGCTAAGGCAAACATTCAGCGTGTAATCGATATTATTACAGCTGCTGATAACGCAGAAGACGCAAGAATTAAGTTAATGGCTGAAGCATGGGATGCTTCTGTAATTTCACCTCTAATCCAGAGAGCTGAAGACGGTTCAAATATCTCATTACCTCAGGGCATTCCTGCTGATAAGGGTATTCAGGGGGATAAGTACTACTTATCAGATCCTCAGGCAAGAGCAATTCTTGAGTTAAGATTATCCAAGTTAACTCATTTAGCTCAGGATGAGATCCGTGATAAGTACAACGAATTAGTTGCTGCAATTCATGAGTACTTAGAGATCCTAAATAATCCTGAAAGAATGAAGCAGGAAATTAGAACTGAGTTACAGGAAGTTAAGGAAACCTATGGCAACGAGCGTAAGACAGCATTTACTGTTGACTTAGGCAAGATTGACAAGGGTGACTTAGTTGCTCGTCGTGATGTAATTGTTACTCTTTCAGCTCAGGGCTATATTAAGTATCAGGATATCTCAACTTATGAGAGCCAGAATCGTGGTGGTAAAGGCAAGCTTGCAACCAAGTTAAAGGATGAAGATTACATCACCAAGGTAGTTGTGGCTTCAACCCACGATAAGATGATGTTCTTTACTAACAAGGGCCGTGCCTTTGTTAGCGTAGTTTATGACTTACCTACCTCAGAGAGCCGTACCTCTAAGGGCTTACCTGTACAGAACTTCTTTAATATTGATAAAGAAAACGGTGAGGTGGTTACAGCCCTATTGCCAATTTCAGAGTTTAATTCTGAGCAATACTTCTTTATGGCAACCAAGAATGGTTTAGTTAAGAAGACCTCTTTGAGCGCTTATGCTTCATTCGTTAACAGAATGGGTACTAATGCTCTAATTGCTCTTAAGTTAAACGAGGGTGATGAGTTAATCGGTGTTGAGTTATCATCAGGTGATGATGATGTATTTTTATTCACCTCAAATGGTTATGCTCAGCATTTCTGTGAATACTATAAAGGCTCAGCTGTAGCTGATGATGAGTCTTCAGATGAAGCTGATAGCTCTGATAATTCTCAAGAATCATCAGACGATAATGATGACAGCTCAATTGACAGACATTCAGGTACAGGTGTTCGTCCATCAGGACGTGGTTCAGGCTGTATCCGTGGTATCAAGTTAAGAGAGAACGGTAAAGTTGTATCTCTAATGGTAATTCCTCCATCAGAAATCGATAAGCAGTTCTTAATTGCATGTGCTAACGGCTATGGTAAGAGAACACGTCTATCTGATGTTTCATTACGTAACAGAGGCGGTATGGGCGTCATCGTTATCAAGAATCTTGATAGAAACGGTGAGGTTGTAGGTGCTGTTCCTGCTGACGACAACTCAGACTACATGTTAATTACTAACCAGGGACAGTTAATCAGATCATCAATGTCTGATACTCCTCTAGTTGGACGTACTGCTGCTGGTAACATCTTAATGCGTATGTATGAGGGTGATACCGTAATGGCTCTCCAGTCAATTCCAGAGGACGTTGTAGAAAACTCTAAGAAGATGGCTGAAGCTAGAGAGAAGGAACGTGAAGAGTTAAAGGCAGCGCAAGAGGCTCAAAACTCAACACCAAGTCCTGAGTCAGAGTTAAGTGACAAACCTGATGCGGTCGCACCTGAAAATAGCAGTGATAGTAATACTGTTGACAGTGGCGATAACAATTCAGATAATCAATAATATAAAAGGCATGGAGAAACAACTCCATGTCTTTTTTAGTTGATTTTAAACAAATACATTTACAGTTTTATTCCGTTTAAAATTTAATAACCATTATCCTTAATACTTTTGTTGGAGAACAAAATGAGTAAAGTTTGGAATTACTATGCAGGTCCTTGTATGCTTCCTGTTGAAGTTATGGAAAAGGCTCAAAAGGAATTCAGAGATTTTGAAGGTACTGGTATGGGTGTAGTAGAACTTTCTCATCGTTCTGCTGAGTTCATGAAGGTTGCTAAAGAAGCTGAAGCTTTATTAAGAGAGCTTTTAAATATTCCTTCAAACTACAGAGTATTATTCGAGCAGGGGGGCGGTCGTGGTCAGTTTGCTGCTATCCCTCTAAACTTATTACCAGAAAACGGTCATGCTGATTATTTTGTAACCGGTCACTGGTCACGCTGTGCTTTTAAAGAGTGTGATGAGCACTTTGGTAAAGCTATTCTGCATGAGTGCACCTTTGAGAACAAAGATGGTCTGTATGAAGTTGACTACTCAAAGATGAAGGTAACAGAAGGTGCTGCTTATGCTTATATGTGCATCAACGAGACAGTAAATGGTATTGAGTCATTCGAGTTACCTGATACTGGTGATGTACCTTTAATTGCTGATATGTCATCAGATATCTTAACAAGACCTATTGATGTCTCAAAGTTTGGTGCCATCATCTTCGGTGTTCAGAAGAACGTAGCTCCTGCTGGCATGACTGTTACTATCGTTCGTGAAGACTTATTAGGTAAGGCTAGAAAATATTGCCCATCTATCATGAACTGGTCAGTATTAGACAAGTTTGAGTCTATGTACAATACACCATGCACTTTCTCATGGTATATGGCTTGCTTGAACTTAAAGTGGATAAAAAGTTTGGGCGGTGTTAAAGAAATGGAAAGAAGAAACATCGCTAAGTCAAAAATGGTCTATGATTATCTAGAGAGCTCAGATTTCTATCGTGTAAGAATTGCAGCTAAAGATAGATCACGCGTAAACTGCGTCTTCAACTTAAAGGATGAGTCATTAAATGATGAGTTCGTAGCTGAAGGTAAGAAGAACGGTCTAGTTGGTATCAAAGGTCATAAAGTTTTAGGCGGTATGAGAGCAAGCTTATACAATGCAATGCCAATTGAAGGCGCAGAAGTATTAGTAGACTTCTTAAAGAAGTTTGCAGCTGCTCATAAGTAATTACCTAGAATATATTATAAAAAGGACATAGGTTATGGAGTTAAATCGTACCCCTTGGTTTGAAAGTTATCCACATGATGTGCCACATACCATCAATCCAAAATTGTACGATAATCTTCCAGCTTTATTTGACGACTGCTGTCAGAAGTATGGTAAGAGAAATGCTTTTATAAGTTTAAATTGCTCTGTAACCTATAATGATATCTATGAGAAGACTTGTGCTTTAGCCACATATCTTCAGAAGGTATTAAAAGCTAAAAAGGGTGACAGAATGGCGGTAATCCTGCCTAATGTCATCCAATATCCAATTTCGGTGTTTGCAGCTTTAAAATGCGGTATGCAGGTTGTAAACATCAATCCTTTATATACTTCTCATGAAATCTTAGGAGTACTACGTGACAGTGGCGCTAGGATCGTGATCTGTCTTGAAAGTATCACCTCAGAAGTATTAAAAATTCACGATCAGACTTATCTTGATCACATCATTTCCTGCTCTGTAGGTGATTGTTTATCTCCTTTAAAAGGCACCTTCGTTAATTTCTATCTGCGCCACTTTACTCACATGGTACCTAAATATGATAAAGATAAAGTTATCATGTTTAATACCTGCCTTAAGGAAGCTGAAGATAGAACTTTTGATAAAGTAGATATCGATTTTGATGATATTGCCTTTTTACAGTACACAGGCGGTACTACAGGTAAGCCAAAGGGTGCCATGTTAAGTCATGGAAACATCATCTCAAACGTTGCTCAGGCAGATGGTATGTACAGTCCTAGACTGCACAAAGGTGAGGAGGCTATTCTAACAGCTCTTCCTTTATACCATGTTTTTGCTATGACTATTAACCTGATGTATGCCTTCTACATAGGTTGCACCAATCTTTTGATTATTGATCCTAGAAAGTTTGATGATCTGATTGCCCAGGTAAAGAAAAATCCTGATATCTCAATTATCACAGGTGTTAATACACTCTTTAACGCTTTTGTAAACTACAACCTCTTTGATAAGGTTAAGCTCTCTCGCTTACGTTTAGTTGTAGGTGGAGGTACTGCTGTACAGTCAGGTGTAGCTCAAAGATTCCTAAAAGCTTCAGGTGGTATTCCAATTCTTGAAGGTTATGGCTTAACTGAATGCTCTCCATTGTGCTGTGTAGTGCCATATACTCAAACTGAATATAACGGTACTATTGGTCTGCCTACACCATCAACTTTAGCTAGAATCGTGAATATCGAAACTGGTGAAGAAATTTGGGATAAAGGAGTACCAGGTGAGCTTGAGTTTAAAGGTCCTCAGGTAATGAAAGGTTACTTTGAGAACTCTAAAGAGACAGAAAACGTCTTTGATGATGGATGGCTTAGAACCGGTGATATCGCTCAATGGTGCGATGGTGGTTACCTGAAGATCATCGACAGAATTAAAGATATGATCCTAGTATCAGGTTTTAATGTCTTCCCAACTGAAATTGAGAACGTTGTAAGTAGGTTCGACAAAGTTTTAGAGTGCGCTGTAATTGGTGTGCCATCAAAGACTACAGGTGAGTCAATCAAACTTTATATTATTAGACGTGATCCTACCTTAACCCGTGATGAAGTTTTAGCTTATTGCAAGAAGTATTTAACAGGATACAAGCTTCCAAAGCATATTGAGTTTGTTGAGACCTTACCTAAGTCACCAGTAGGTAAAGTGTTACGTCGCTATTTGAAACAGAATAGACTTAAAGTTTAAATTACCTTTTTCTTATTCTATAATGTGCTCGCAATACAGGAGAGCACATGAGCACTAATAATATTGTCTTAGTTGATAATGAGACTTCATTAAATATCTTAAATACGTTTTTATCATCACTATCTGAAGATAAGAACGTAAGTTTTGATACTGAATTTACAAGAACTAAGACTTATTATCCTATCTTAGATTTAATTCAAGTAGGCATTGACGATACCGTCTATATTGTCGATCCTCATGCTCTTGATATCAGCTCTTTTATAAAAGCTTTTGTAAATACTAAGGCAAATTGTCTGTTCTTTTCAGCTAGAGAAGATCTTGAAATTCTGTCTTTTGAAGCATACAAGTTAAGACTTGAGAATACTCTTCCTGAAAAATGTATTGATCTGCAACTTCTGATGGCTTTTTTAGGTCTTGGATATTCAAAAGGTCTTCAGGCATCTTTAGAAGAAGAGCTTGACGTATCTTTACCAAAAGATCAGACCAGATCTGACTGGTCATTGCGTCCTTTGACCGATGAACAGATTGTGTATGCAGCAAATGACGTGCTTTATTTAAATCTTCTCTATCAAAATCTTCTATTAAAGTTCAAGTCCTCAGATCCTCGATTGCACTGGTTCTATGATGAGATGAAACTCCAAAAAGACAATTGTAAGGTGATCCCTGTACCTGAAACTGCTTATCTTGGGGTAAAAGGGGCAGGATCTTTGAGTAAAGCTGAACTTACAGTGTTAAAGCATCTATGTAAAAAGCGCATGGAATTTGGCATGGAACAGAATGTAGCTTTAAACAGGATCATTACAGGCTGCGCTCTAACACCAATTGCAAGATTAAAGACAATCTCAATAGGTTCACTTGCCAAAGCAGGGGTAAAACCAGGTGCTATAAGGCAATATGGCAAACAGGTTATAGCATGGTTTAATGAAGCTAAAAAGGTTCCTGTAGAAGCTTCAATTGAATACCCAATTGAGCATATCTTATCGGACAGAAATGTAGGTAAGGCTGTAAAGAAATTAAAACATGTTCTAGCTCTTATTGCTCAAGAACAGGGGATTAACGAAGAACTCATAAGCTCAAAGCAACTTTGCTACGATTACTTTAAAGCTTTAAAAGAAAACTCAACTCCTAAAATCTTTACCTCTTGGTATCAAGAGTGTATCGGTAAAGATCACGAGTTGCCAGCTTTGCCTCAGGATTAGTCTTAAATTAACTTACTTCATTTCATTAAAAGCTCTGTGATTTTACAGCTCTGAAGTTAACCTCATTTCTTAATTGCATCTTCCTCAAATAAAAAAAGCTCTGCAGAGCAGAGCTTAAGGTTAGTTAATATGAAATGTAGTTATATGAGGTTTAATCTTTATAGAGCCCAACCTAACTTAACGTTCCAGAAAGCGGTGTAGATTACAGCTACGATAATTAAGATTGCATAGCTTGCTACAGCATAACCGCCAGTGGTCTTGAAAGTCTTAGCTGTGGTTACGATAGCCTTAGGATCGTCATCACCGTCGTTAGTTGATAATGAAACGAATACGATGATTGCAGTGGTTAAAATCCAGTTGTAGAACATCTGATCTAAGAAACCCATCTGTAAAGGTAAGAACTTTAGTAAGAATGCGATTACGATTGAGCATAATACACCAACTACAGCGCCCTTTGAGTTTGCCTTCTTATAGAACAGACCGCATAAGAATACAGATAAGATACCAGGTGATACTACGCCGGTGTACTCTTGAATGAACTGGAATGCCTGACCTAAAGAGCTTAATAGAGGAGCAATAAAGATTGCGATTATTAAAGCGATGATAGCGGTTAAACGACCTACTCTTACTAATGATAAGTCTGAAGCTGACTTATTGATGTACTCTTTGTAAATATCCATGGTGAAGATAGTTGCAGTTGAGTTTAGCATTGAAGCTAGTGATGATACGATAGCTGCTGCTAAAGCTGCGAATACAACACCTTTTAGACCTGTAGGTAGTAACTGTGCAACCCAAGGATATGACTTATCAGGGTGTTCAGCTGTAGGAATGTTGTTTATTACAAGGTTGCCATACTGCTCTTTTAATGAGTCTAATAAAGCAGGATTGTGAACAGTGATGTAGTAAGCTGCAATACCTGGAATTACGCAGATTAAAGGAATGATTAACTTTAAGAAGCCAGCAAATACAAGACCGGTCTGAGCTTCATGTACTGACTTAGCTGCGAAGGTACGCTGAATGATGTACTGGTTGAAGCCCCAGTAGTAAAGGTTAGTAACCCAAAGACCACCGATTAGAACTGAGATGCCAGGTAACTGAGAGAAGTTTGGATTTGATCTGTCTAAGATCATTTCAAAGTGCTCTGGTACATCATTAACTAAGGCTGACCAGCCTGCCATGAAGCCTTCGCCTTGACCAATCCACTTTAGAGCAACATATGATGTTGCAAAGCCACCGATTACAAGAACTGCAACCTGAATAACGTCAGTCCAAACAACAGCTGATAGACCGCCATATACTGAGTATAGTAAAGCGAATGCAGCTAAACCTAAGATTGAGTACATTAGAGGAATACCTAAGATTGTCTCTAATGCTAAACCGCCTAAGTATAGAACTGAGGTTAAGTTAACTAAGATGTATAAGCTGATCCAGAAAACTGCAAGAATTGTCTTTAAGGTCTTGTTGAAGCGCTTCTCAACGAACTCAGGAATGGTGTAAATACCTTTTTCGATGAAGATAGGAATGAAGTACTTACCAACTAAGATTAAGGTAACAGCTGCCATGATTTCGTATGCAGCAATACCCATACCGATAGCGTAGCCAGATCCTGACATACCGATGAACTGTTCTGCTGAAATATTAGCAGCAATCAGTGATGCACCAACAGCCCACCAAGGAATTGACTTACCAGCCAAGAAATAACCCTCAGCACTCTTGTGATTCTTACGAGAAGCTGAAAGGGCGATAACCAAGACAACGATAGCATATATACCAAAGATGATGTAATCAATGGTAGATAAACCAGAAGTTACAGTTTCCATGTGTTTTCCCTTTATTTATTTGACTAATTGAAACGATACAAACGTTTACGGTGATAATAGCAGTATTTAAAAACATTGCAACTCTAGCTATTTACTCTATTTTTAATTGAAAATTCGTAAAAATCGAAAGTATTTTACAATGAACATTGTTATAAATAATTTAGAAAAAGTGTTTAAAGATCAAGTAAATATATAAAAACAGAGAAATGAATTTTGTAAGCATTTTCACAATTTGTGTTAGCAAATTAAACAAATCGTAAACGTTTTAGATTTAACTAACTATATGATAAATAAGAATAAGTTAAAAATTAGATAAAATTCATTTTTGTGATCTTGTGCCACTTTTTCTTGGCACGTTTGTTTGAGATGTTTCTTAATGAGGCATTAGGATGTTTATCAAATTAACTTGAAGTTAAATGCTTATAAGTTTGCATTGATGATTTTCACAATGGCTTTAGAAGTAATCTTGAGGTTAGGGGAATCGGTTATTGGTTGGAGACTGGATCTTGTCGAAGGTGTTTTTTTATTTACGGTTTGAACGCTAAATTTTATGAATAAAACCAAAACAAAAAGCCCTGCACAGGGCAGGGCTTAGAGATTTAATTAACTGTTAATTAGAATGCAAAGCCTAAGCTTGGGTTCCAGAATGCTGCGTAAATTACAGCAACGATTAACAGAATTGCATATGATGCGATTGCGAAACCACCTGAAGTCTTGAAGGTCTTTGAGGTAGTAACAATAGCCTTAGCATCGTCGTCGCCTTCGTTAGTTGATAATGAAACGAATACGATGATAGCGATGGTTAGGATGCAGGTGTATAACATCTGATCCATGAATGGCATCTTGATAGGTAAGAACTTCAGTAACAGAGCGATTACGATTGATGCTAGAACACCAACAACAGCGCCCTTTGAGTTTGCCTTCTTGTAGAACAGACCGCATAAGAATACAGCTAAGATACCAGGTGAAACAACACCGGTGTACTCTTGGATGTACTGGAATGCCTGACCTAAAGAGCTTAACATTGGAGCTAAGAAGATAGCGATTACTAAAGCTACAATAGCAGTGATACGACCTACAGTTACTAATGCGATATCAGAAGCATTCTTGTTGATATACTCTTTGTAGATATCCATTGTGAAGATAGTAGCTGTTGAGTTCAACATTGAAGCTAAAGATGAAACGATAGCTGCTGCTAGAGCTGCGAATACTAAGCCCTTAACACCGATAGGTAATAACTGTGCAACCCATGGGTAAGCACGGTCTGTCTGTGTTGCAGTAGGAATGTTGTTAGCTACGATGTCACCATAAGTTGCCTGCAACTGCTCTAATAGAGCTGGGTTCTGTACAGTGATGTAGTATGCAGCGATACCAGGAATTACAACGATGATAGGGGTGATGCACTTTAAGAATGCAGCAAATGCTAAACCCTTCTGAGCTTCATCAACTGACTTAGCAGCGAAGGTACGCTGAATGATGTACTGGTTGAAGCCCCAGTAGTATAAGTTAGCAACCCATAGACCACCGATTAGAACAGCAATACCAGGTAAGTTGTTAAACTGTGGATTTGACTGGTCTAAGATCATGGTGAAGTGATCTGGGATCTCGTTGATTAAGGTACCTAAACCTGAGAAAGCACCTGCGTCACCACCGATTAGCTTTAATGCTAAGTATGATGTTGCAAAGCCACCGATTACTAGAACTGCAACCTGGATAACGTCAGTCCATACAACAGCTGATAGACCACCGTAAACAGAGTAGATTAGAGCGAATGCAGCTAAACCTAAGATAGTGTACATCATAGGAATACCTAAAATTGTCTCTAATGCTAAGCCACCTAAGTAAAGAACTGATGACAGATTTACGAAGATGTATAAGCAGATCCAGAATACAGCAAGAATTGTCTTTAAGGTCTTGTTGAAACGCTTCTCAACGAACTCAGGAATTGTATAAATACCTTTTTCGATGAAGATAGGTAAGAAGTACTTACCAACAAGAATTAAGGTGATAGCTGCCATGAACTCGTATGCTGCGATACCGAAACCGATAGCATAGCCAGAACCTGACATACCGATGAACTGCTCAGCAGAGATGTTTGCAGCAATCAATGATGCACCTACGGCCCACCATGGAATTGACTTACCTGCTAAGAAGTAGCCTTCTGCGCTCTTGGTGTTCTTCTTTGAAGCGAATAGACCAATTGCAATTACAACAAGGGCATAAATACCAAAGATTACGTAATCAATGGTGCTTAAGCCTGCAACTACATTTTCCATATTAACTAACCTTGTGTTTGAAATAAAAATCTTAAAGGCTTATAAACTGCCTCTAAAACCGATCGAGGTGATTATACAAAAAATTTTCTTTTCAACCACCTGTCGCATAAGGCGTAAAAGTTGCCAAAAACCGTATCGTTAAGATTTTTTATTTAGTGAAGTAAATCTCAGTATTAGTTGCAAAAATACAGTTTAAAAAGTACTTAAATTTCAAAGGGATAAAAATAAATTAGGTTAATTTTATGCAAAATATAAATCTGAATAAAATTCTAAAAAATGTAACAATTTTTTAATTTATGTAATCGGTTTCATTGAAATAACATGTTGAAATATAAGATAAAAAATTATTGTAAAATTTTGCTAAAATGTGAAGTGTCTATCAAAATTTTGTATAACATAAAATCGTGCAGTCAATTTTGTATACTCATTTTTCGCACAAAGCATTCATAGTGAGTAGATAGATTTACTAGGTAAAATCAGCTTGGTTCATGCTGCCATAACAGCTTATTAAGATTTCAGCTCAAGATTTTGTTCTTGTCTGTGTCACGATTTGCAAATTCTTAAGATAGTTATGGAATTTTTCATAGAACGCTTTTAAACTTTAGATATCGGATAAGGAGCTTGATATGAATAACAATGTAGATTCTAAAATCCTTATATGTAAGGTTTCTTATAACTGGTATCAGGTTATTAAGTCAAACTTCATATCAAACGGATCATCTGTAACTAACTGTTGGTACACTCCGTTTGAAGAATTTGCTCATGATAAGAGTGATGAGGAATTACCCCCTCCAGGTTCTCTTGTCCTTTTCTTAGTAGAGAAGGATGGTGAGCAGGTTATCTGTGGCGGTGGTTTCTTTTTAAAGCATCTTAATATGGATATTACATCATGTTGGAATCAATATGGTGTGCTATCAGGCTATATGAACTTGAATGACTTCTTAAGAAGAGCAAAAGAGTTCAAAGCAGATATGAATGATCCTTTAAGCTGCTACATTGCTGATGGCTCTTTTATCTTTATCAGAAAGAACATGGTTCACATACCTGAAATGTTCAACATCAATTTTGATGACAGATCACGTGTAACTATTCCTAGTGATGAACCTTTTGGTATGTACTTAAAAAAGGTTTGTCTAGAAAGACGTAAGACTCAAATCGATCAGTCATCCTGCACTTGGCCAGGCATTTATTACGTAGCTTCTATCCATAAGAGTGCTGAGCAGGCTTCTCAGTATAGAACCAAGCTACTATCTGCCTACGGTTTTAAATGTGCTGTTACTGGCTGTACTCTAATGCCAGCTTTATCTGTTGCTCATATCAAGACAATTTATGATGACAGATATCTTGACCTGAACAATGGCGTGGTTTTACGTTCTGATATTCACCATTTATTCTCAAAAGGTTATTTAACTTTCTATTACGATACTGATGGCTCTGTAAGAGTAAAAATCTCAAAGAATATGAAGTTAAATTTGGATCCTGAGTATTCTGAATTAGATGGTAAAAAGCTGTCTTTACCTGAGAATAAAGAATACTGGCCAAATCCAGAATACTTAAAGTGGCATAACGATATCAGATTTGAGAATTGGTTAAAGTACGGAGAGTTTTCTTTAATCGATGCTTTACCAATGCATCCTAGAGAAGGTTAATTATGAAGATCGCTGTATTAGGTGCAAATAACTCCATTGGCAGCAAGATTGTTCTAAAAGCTGAAGAACAGGGTATAGCTTCAGTTTGTGTTGTTGACAGTTTCTCTAATGTTCCAGGTAACGGCAAGGTTTTAATTAAGCCTTGCCTTGAGCTTACAAAAGACGATGTTAAAGATTGTCACTATGTAATTGATACCATATCTTTTCTTTCTATTTCTAAGTTCTCATCAGACGATCTGCCATTATGGCATTTACTTGAAATCTTAAAAGACAGTGAGGTAAAGCTCTTAGAGTTAGGTAGTTGTACCTTCCTGTATTCAGATAACACCAGACAGCGTTATGTAGGATCTGGTGACAATGAGATCTTAGATGACAGTGAACTAAAACATGAAAGACTCTGCATCAATGCATACAAGAGACTGTCATTATGCAGAAATGTAAAGTGGTCAGTTCTCTGCCCTCCATTGCTCTTAGATAAAGAAGGATATGCTTCAGGTAAATTCGAGTTTCATGATGATGTGTTGCCTGTCGGATTAGAAGGCGACAGCTTTATCAGTGAAGCTGATTTTTCAAGTTCAGTGATTGAACTTTTAAAGAGAATTCCAAAGCTTCATACCTGTACTTCGGTTAGAGGTTTGAGAGCATAAAAAACAACCCCCATTGTAAGCAGAATCTGTAACAATGGGGGTATGCAATCAGGTTAGAGCAATACTGTTAACAATAAATCGTTTTCTAATAACTCTTTAAGTTATGTCTTTCCCAATCTTCCATAACTTTTTCAAATTCTTGGAACAAAGTTTTACAATCTTTTTCTTTTCTTAATTCAAGTTGCGTAGAACTCATATCTATTAAGGATTATTTTTAAAGACTCAACTTCGTTTTTGTCTTCTGTAGACTGTTGAATTAAAACCTCATAAAAATTTTTTTTGAGGTTATCATCTTGTACACGTTCGAACTTGCTTCAACAATTCTCTCATCTAGAAGTATCAGATAGAATAACTTGAAGTATTGAGGTCTTTTGGTTAATTTTCGATGCTAAATTACAGCATAAGCAGCAGCAATAGCTGAAACTAACAATATAATGGTTTGAATTATATCCACCAGCTACCATCAATAGTAACTTTCCCAAGACCCAGTTTCAGATCTAAGTTTAGCTCAATATAATTTGAGTTGTGTTCTGACAGAGGTAACTGAAGTCTAGCCA
>OMZC01000072.1 GCA_900315395.1 uncultured Gammaproteobacteria bacterium | reverse complement strand
ATTGCCTGACAGAACTTAAAAAAGGAATTTTTCTCGTGAAGAGAATGCTTATAAATGCGACCCAACTTGAAGAGGTTCGCGTTGCCCTAGTCGATGGTCAGAAGCTGTATGATCTCGACATTGAATCCCCACAGCATGCAAACAAGAAAGCTAATATCTACAAAGGTACCATTACCCGCATCGAGCCTAGTCTTGAAGCTGCTTTCGTTGACTACGGTGTTGAAAGACACGGCTTTCTTCCTCTAAAAGAAATTGCTAAAGAGTATTACCCAGCAGGCACTAACTTTAGCGATCATGCACAAGTTCGTTCTGCCTTAAAAGAAGGTCAGGAAGTTATTGTTCAGATCGAAAAAGAAGAGCGTGGTCTTAAGGGTGCAGCTCTTACTACTTTCGTTTCTTTAGCTGGTAGCTATTTAGTTTTAATGCCAAATAACCCTCGTGCTGGTGGTATTTCACGCCGTATTGAAGGTGAGGATAGGACTGAATTAAAGGCTGCTTTAAAAGGTCTTACTGTACCTGATGGCATGGGCGTTATCGTACGTACTGCTGGTGTTGGTAAGAGTGCTGAAGAGCTTGAGTGGGATTTATCAATTTTAACTAAGCTATGGGGTATGATTAAGCAGGCTGCTGCAACTCGTCCTGCTCCATTCTTAATTCATCAGGAATCAAACATTGCTTTAAGAGCAATTCGTGATTACTTACGTCCTGATATCGGTGAAATTCTGGTTGATAGCACTGATGCTTACAAGCAGATCCTTCACTATATTGAGTTAGTTCGTCCAGAGTTTGCTTCAAAGGTTCACCTCTACAATGGTGATATTCCTTTATTCAGCAAGTTCCAGATTGAAAGCCAGATCGACACAGCTTACAAGAGAGAAGTAAGACTTCCTTCAGGTGGCGCTATTGTGATCGATCCTACTGAGGCATTAACCTCAATCGACGTTAACTCAGCTAAAGCTACTCGTGGTGGTGATATTGAAGAGACTGCTCTTCAGACCAACATCGAAGCTGCTGAAGAAATTGCCCGTCAGTTAAGATTACGTGACGTTGGTGGCTTGGTTGTTATCGACTTTATCGATATGAGCCCATTAAAGAACCAGCGTGAAATCGAAAACAGAATGCGTGAGGCTGTTCGTCAGGATAGAGCTCGTATTCAGTTTAGCAGATTGTCTCGTTTCGGTCTTTTAGAGATGTCAAGACAGAGACTGCGTCCTTCATTAGAGGAGAGTAGCTCTCACGTATGTCCAATGTGTAACGGACAGGGCACTTGCCGTGATACCTCATCATTAGCTCTATCAATCTTAAGACTGATTGAAGAAGAGGCTCACAAAGAGAACGCAGGTGACGTATTTGCTATTGCTTCAGTTGAAGTTGCAACCTTTATTCTAAATGAGAAGAGAGCTGCATTAGCTGCAATTGAAGAGAGAACTAAGACTCGTATTACTATTGTTCCTGAAAAGACTTACATGCCTCAGGAATACACTGTAAACCGTTGCATTCAGACTCCAACTAGCAAAGAAAGCAACATCAACAGCTTAGAAGTATTACGCGATCTTGATAAAGAGAACCGTAAAAAGGCAGAAAACTTCTTAGAGAATCCTTTCTTAAAGAAAGTTGTAGAGAACTCAGGTATCACTCAGAATACTAATGATACCCCTGCTATCAATGCAGATATTCTCTCATCAACCATGTCAACTCCTAAGGTTGCTCCTAAGAAAGAGTCTAAGCCACAGCGTAAGCAGGCTAAGAACAACGAGCCTTCTTTAATTGATTCTATCAAGTCATTCTTTGGCACTATCTTCGGTTCAAATGAGAAGAAAGAGCCTCCTAAGAAGAACAGCAGACAGGGACAGAGAAAGAACTCTTCAAGAGGTCCTCGTACTACTGAGGGTCAGAAGAATCGTCCTGCTCGTAAACCACGTCCAGCTAAGACTGAGCGTCCTGAGAGACAGGAAAGAGCTGAAAAGTCTGAAAAGCAAGAGCGTAACACTCGTAACGAAGCAGAGCGTGAGAACTCAAAGCCACAGCGTGCTCCTAAGCAGTCTCGCCAGAAGAGAAATGCTGAAGAGTCACAGCAGGTAAAAGAGCCTCGTACACGTCGTCAGAACAAGGAAAATGCTCAGGCACAGACTCAGGCTGCTCCAGAGCAGACAACTGCACCTGTAAAGCCAAGAAGGATCAGCACTCCTCCAAAGCCTGTAGCTCCAAAGAGCAAGATTGTTGAGGTAAAACCTTACACTCCTGTTGAAAGAGTTTATACAGAGCAAGAGATGGGTCAGGGTGAAGACTACAACGTAGACTTCTCAAATGTTCCATCATCAAAGAATGAGGATTCAATCTCTGTAGAGCATTCTTCAAAGGCAGGCGGTCTTCGTGATGTTACCTTAGCAGGTATCGAAGGCATCTCAGAGCCAAATGTAGAACCAGTTGATTACTCAAATGTTCCATCAGGCCGCAACGATGATGAAGCTAAGCCTTTTGAGAAGAGTGAGAGAGCTGGCGGTTTTGCTCAGAGAACAGCAACTGCTGCAACTAAATCAATCGACACTCAGAGAGATTCAGATCCATTTATTGACTAATAAAATCGTCAATTAAATAGTTCAAAATCTTTGAATGTTTTTCAATACACCATCAACTAAATTGATGGTGTATTTTTTTATGACTATCATCAAAAATTTAAAAGTCTGTCTCATTAACATTAGCCCAATTTTCATATACTTAAAGATTATAAAAATATAACAAAATACATCTTTATGAAAAGCGATGTTTTATTTTACACCGCAGGATAATGAGGTCAGTCATGGATAAATCATTACTTCCGAACATATACGAATTCATTTCACATACCTACCCTTTCTCTCAATTAAACGATCTAGAAAAAGACGCAACTGCCACCAAAATTCAGATCACCTACCACACTCCAGGTGAAGAGCTTGATAATGAAACTCTAGCAGGTGCTGGCCTTTTCATGATCCGTACTGGTGTAGTAGAAGAACGCAATAAGCCAGATGGTTCATTGCGCGCTAAATTTGGCGCAGGTGACACCTTTGGTTTTACTCAGATTGATAAAGAAGGTGAAAGTGACTATAAGGTAGTATTCTTGGAGAATACCCTGCTCTACTTATTACCTAAGAACGTTCTGCACTTTTTAATTGAAAAGAACAAAGAAGTTGGTGAATACTTCAATGCTAAAGAATGGGTAAGACTGTCATCTTCACACAACTATGCTGATGAAGTTACAGCTGATGAAAAGGGCTCATCCAATAAGAGCATCGAAAAAGTCTGTTCTCATGATTTAGCTATTGTCACTGCTGATACCACGATCTGTCATACAGCAATTAAATTAGGCGAGAATAATACTGATCTTGCGATGGTAATGGATGGAGATAACCTTTTAGGTATCGTAACCAAATCAGACATTACCTTAAAAGCTGTAGCTAAATGCATGGATATCAATGCGCCTATATCCAACATTATGACCTCTAATGTCATGACCATTGATGCTGATAAGACCATCTTTGATGCTCTTGAGATCATGGTGATGTACAACATCAAAAACTTACCTGTATTAAAAGACGGTAAAGTCTTTGGTACGGTATCTACTACAAGCTTGTTACAGAATTCTCAGTTACAGGCAGTTTACCTGTGTCAGGAAATTGCAAGAGCTCATACTGAAGAGAAGATCATTGAGCTATCTAGTCAGAAACAGGAAATCTTTCAGACACTGGTACAGACTAACGTAAAGCCTCATACCATTCAGAAAGTGATGAGCCATATTGCTGATACTTTCTGCAGAGCTTTTGTAAAGATGGGTGAAGAGAAGTTTGGTATTGCACCTGTTGATTTTGCCTTTGTTGCAGCAGGCTCTCAAGCGCGTTCTGAGGTTCAGTTCCTATCAGATCAGGATAACTGCATTATCACCAAGCGTGAACTTACAGATGAAGAACATGAGTACTTTGCAAAATTAGCTGACTACGTAAATCAGAATCTGGCAAAATGTGGCTATTCACTTTGTGAAGGTCATTTCATGGCTAATAACCCACGCTGGCTTGCAAGTTTGGATAAATGGAAAGAGTACTACAGTGACTGGGTTTTAAATACTACTGAAGATGCTATCTTATGCAGCTCCGTATTCTTAGATATGAGATGCCTGTACGGTAACACTTCATTAGTAAAGCAATTAAGACAGCACTTAATTGAAAAAGCCAACGACAACAGTAGATTCTTAGCAACGCTAATCAGTATCTCAACTGCTGTAGCTCCTCCATTAGGTACCTTCAGACAGTTTGTGTTAACTAAAGATGGTGACAACAAACCTTATCTTAATATCAAGAAACAGGCTATTAATCTCATCATTGAGATTGCCCGTGTGTACGGAATTGCAGCTAAATCAGACAGTACCGATACCTACGAGAGAATGAAAGCTGCTGTAAAAGAAGAGCTTATAAAAGAAGACGATTATCAGGAGTTAAAAGAAGCTTATACCTTCTTAAACCATGTAAGATTTAAGCATCAGTTAAGAGCTATTGAGCATCATGAAAAACTATCAAATAACTTAAATCCTGATGAGTTATCTCAGTTTGAAAGAAATCATTTAAGAGATGCCTTTAGAATTATTGCAAAACATCAAAAGGCAGCTTCCTTTAGATTTGCTTCAGGCAGAGGTGTACTATAAATGAGCCTCTTCTCAAGATTTACACCAATTGAGATTCATAGAAGACGCTGTTTAAAGTTCTCCAATTCTAAAAACTGCCCTGAGTATTTAAAGGCTTTTTATCAAAGAGAATTACCAAACGCCAACAGCTTTATTGATGAGTGTCGTTTTACTTCAATTGACTTTGAAACAACAGGTATCGATCCTAGTAAGGACTATGTTCTTTCTATTGGAGGCATCTGTTTGAGAAAAGGTATAATCGATTTTACGACCTCATTTCATTACTATGTAAATAACTCAAAATTCATCAAAAAAGATTCTGCTGTAATTAACCAAATCACTCCAGAACAGCTAGAGCAAGGTAAAGAACCAGTTACAGCTATGATTGAGCTTTTAGATAAGATCTCAGGTGGTTTAGTTTTAATGCACTGTATGTACATTGAAACTAACTTTATTAAAAGCACTTTAGGTCTTAGAAAAAAAGATCCCCTACCATTTATCTCTTTAGATACTATGGCAATTGAAAGAAAGCTCCATCATGATCTCTCCTCAGTTGAGGATGTAAGATTATCTGCTATCAGAGAAAGAAGAGGCTTTCCTGCCTATGAAGCTCATAATGCACTAGTAGACAGTCTTGCTACAGCTGAAGTGTTCTTAGCTCAAGAAAAGGATGTCTTTAAAAATAAAAGACCTTATTTACTGCCTTTGTATAAAAGATCGTTGTAAATAAGTGTATTGATGAAAAAGTCTAGATGTAAATGAGAGTCTAGATAAGCAAAGGGCGCCTGTGGCGCCCTCTTTTGTGTTCTAAAAAGTATTATTTTAAGATTGCAGGTAAGTTCTGAACGTCGCAGATCTTTAATAATGCACGTAACATCTTAGGGTTACCTGATACTAAGTTACCGCTCTTAACGTAACCAGTCTCACCCATGAAGTCTGATACGATACCGCCTGCTTCACGTAGGATTAAGTCACCTGCAGCAAAATCCCATGGCTTTAAACCCTGCTCTAGGTAACCATCAAAACGACCACATGCTACATAGCATAAATCAAGGCTTGCACTGCCCATACGACGTACGTCAGCACAATTTGCGATTAGTCTTGAGAATAGATCAAGATATGCAGGCATTCTGTCACGATATCTTGTAGGGAAAGCGGTACCGATAATAGCACCGTCTAATGAATCACGAGGAGAAACACGGATCCTGTGGCCATTTAAAAATGCACCTTCACCTCTTGCTGCGGTAAACATCTCATTTAACATTGGATCAAATACAACGCCAACTTCGGTTTTACCATTGTGACGTAATGCAATTGATACTGCGCAATGAGCAATACCCTTAACAAAGTTAGTAGTACCATCGATAGGATCGATTACCCACTGATACTCTGAATCAGGATTACCAACTACACCAGATTCCTCAGCTAATACACTGTGATCGCGATATGACTTTAACAATGTGTCGATGATTACTTTCTCACACTGTTTATCAATAGTTGTAACTAAGTCGTCCTTGTTCTTCTCTTCAACTTCAAAAGAACCTTGCTGACCTAAGTTACGAGCAATTAAATTACCGGCAGAACGTGCAGCGCGGGCTGCGATATTAAGCATTGGATGCATCTTTAAATTCCATTTGTCAAAAAGCATTGCATCGCGAAGTGTCTCATACACTCGGATGTCTGAAAAAATTTGAGAGCATTATAATATAAAAATGCGAAATTTATGCATTCTTGTAAGACTATTTTCAAATCTTTAAAAAAAGCGATACCGTAACTTTAATGTATAATGAGCAGACTTATAAACACAGTTACTTATAAGAACGTAAAATTGTAAGAGCAGAATGGATGGGATTTTGATTTCATTTATCTGTGCAATACTGAACTTAGAAATTCAGATAAAATTACCCAAGTAGAATTAAAAAATCACAGGATAAAAGATGACTGTAAAGAACGGAAATTACAAGAAAGTATTAGATGATTTAACAAAAGCAGGCGTTACTGAGAATCAATTCTCATGGTTTTCTTTAATGATTGGTGTGCTTGCTAAAGGTGTTGAACCTGGTAGCAGGATCTTTATCAGTGTCTTCTCAAACCTTTTAAATGATGGTCAGCCTTTACCTGGTGCTTTAGTTGCTACTCTGACTAATCTTGCGATGGACACTAAAGAGAAGTTAGAAAATGCTGATCAGGATTTATTTGCAATGCCTGATGATTCTTATGAAAAGCAAGACAGATTAAAGACATTAGCTGACTTATCTTATGGTCTAAGCTTAGGTCTTACTGTAAATGCTAAAGATGGCTCTTTAGAGAAAATCACTGATCGTGAAGTTTTAGGTGATCTCAACACCATTTCAGAAGTTGCTAAAGTTGATGTTGAAGCAGAACTTGATGAAGACGATCTTGATAATGTGCTTGAGTTTATGATTGATGTAGCTACCAAGAACTACCAGATCCACTCAAAAGAATAAACTCAACTGATCATTCACTATATATTGAAAAGAGCCTCAATGAGGCTCTTTTCAATTGTGTGTTTTTACTATTCCTCAATACCAGGCATTAAAAGCAAAGCCTGCTTTAAGTCATTGATCTCATCACGAACAGAGGCGGCCTCTTCAAACTTAAGCTCTCGAGCGTACTTAGTCATAGAAGCTGTAAGCTCATCAATTCTCTTGGTGATTTCTTTAGCACTCATGTGAGATACATTATTCTTCTTTTCCCATTCCTTACGAGAAATAGGCTTCTTACGTGGTTCATCAGGTACTTTAAATGAATCAGTATCACGTAAGGCAACTTCCATAATGTCGACAATCTTTTTCTTGATTTGCTTTGGAGTGATGTCGTGTTCTTTATTGTATTTTTCCTGTAACTCACGTCTTTTAGCGGTGACCTCGATAGTCTCTTTCATAGAGTCAGTTATCTTGTCAGCATAGAAGATAGCTTTACCGTTGACGTTACGAGCAGCGCGACCTACGGTCTGAATTAAAGAGCGAGCTGAACGCAAAAAGCCTTCTTTATCTGCATCTAAAATTGCAACTAAAGACACCTCTGGCATATCCAGACCTTCTCTTAAGAGGTTAATACCTACTAGAGCATCAAACTCACCTAATCTAAGATCACGGATAATATCCATTCTTTCTACAGCATCAATATCAGAGTGCAAGTACCTTACTCTAATATCGTGCTCACTCAAATAGGCAGTAAGCTCTTCGGCCATCTTTTTGGTAAGAGTGGTGATTAAAACTCTTTCATTGCGTTTAGCACAAGCTCTAATCTCACTCATGACATCATCTACCTGAGTAGCTACTGGGCGAACTTCGATAATAGGATCAATTAAACCTGTAGGTCTTATGATCTGCTCTACAACCTGACTTGATTCTTTTATCTCAAGCTCTGCAGGAGTTGCTGATACATATAAAGTTCTAGGCTGCAGTGCTTTGAACTCTTCAAACTTTAAAGGACGATTGTCATAAGCTGATGGTAATCTAAAGCCAAAGTTTACAAGGCTTTCTTTTCTTGAATGGTCGCCTTTATACATAGCGCCGATTTGTGGCACAGTTACATGTGACTCATCAATGATTAAAAGACCATCTTTTGGCAGATAGTCAAATAAACATGGTGGCGGATCACCTTCTTTTCTGCCGGTTAAATATCTTGAATAGTTCTCAATACCTGAGCAGTAACCTAACTCATTGATCATTTCAATATCATATGAAGTTCTCTCACGGATACGCTGCTCTTCTAATAACTTATTATTCTCTAAAAAGTACTGGCATCTGTCATTTAACTCATCTTTGATCTGCTCTACAGCATGATCAAGAATGTTCTTTGGAGTTACATAGTGAGTCTTTGGGAAGATAGTGGTTCTTGCTAACTTTTGAAAAGTCTCACCTGTTAAAGGATCAAAGGTCTTAATAGACTCAATCTCGTCATCAAAAAGTTCAAGTCTTACAGCATAACCGTCAGAATCAGATGGATAGATATCAATGACATCTCCCCTTACTCTGAAAGTAGAACGGGCAAAGCCTAGATCATTTCTAGTGTACTGAAGATCAGACAGCCTTTTCGTGATTTGCTCTTGAGTTATCTGTTCACCTACTGAAACATGTAACATCATCTTTAAGTAGGTTTCAGGTTCACCTAAGCCGTAGATTGCAGATACTGAGCACACCACAATCACATCTTTACGTTCCATCAGAGCTTTAGTTGCAGACAGTCTCATCTGATCGATATGATCGTTTACTTTGGCATCCTTCTCAATAAAGGTATCAGATGATGGCACATAAGCTTCAGGCTGGTAATAGTCATAGTAAGAGACAAAGTATTCAACCGCATTCTCAGGAAAGAACTCTTTCATCTCACCGTATAGCTGAGCTGCTAAGGTCTTATTGTGAGAGAGGATCATAGTAGGCTTGTTGAGCTTGGCTATGACATTAGCCATAGTAAAGGTCTTACCAGAACCGGTTACACCTAATAGGGTTTGAAATTTATCGCCTGCATTGAATCCTTTAACTAAAGATTCAATAGCTTCTGGCTGATCACCTGTAGGCTTGTATTGAGAATGTAGTTTGAAATTCATTTTTTGAAAACAAAATTATCTGCCAATAATTAACATGCTATTACCTACCATGTTAGCAAAAGGAAATTCACTTTCAATCACACTTAAGAAAAATCGTCAGTAAAATTTAATAACAATCTTCACGCAGGACCTATACTATAAGTAAACCTGTTGATAGAGATAGGTTTACGGGGATGTAGTCGATTAATATAAGGCTCAACACTAGTTTATCGGTCAAAATTAAAAATACATTAATGCATGTAAACGTATTCATTGAGATACAAATCACATTATTTAATAGACTAAACAAAATTAGTGTGATCTTTAGTGGAATTTTATAGTAGATTATTAAGTCAGAGCGATGAGGAGATTTACTCCGTTTAATATTGTGCGTAAATTGTGCTATTTTCACATTGCAATAACAAAAACAATGTAAAAATTCATAAAAATCAAAACAATATAAAAGTAAATTTACCTAAAATTGCTCACTTATAAATATAAAAAAACATATAACTATCTAATGAATACACTAGAACGTCATTTAGAAATAAAGACAAAACTTGCAGGCTCTCAAACTCTTGAGGACGAGTTCTCCTTAAGAGAAAAGACCAAACCTGAGCTTTTAGGCTCATTTGACAAACTGTGTTCCCTGCCAGGGGACATTGCAGCTCTGTCTGTCTCTAATGATTGTATTATTTCTGACTATGTCGATTTTCACGGTTCAACCAAGGTTGATAATGCTAAAGGGCATTATGGGCCTTTGCTTTCATCGTTAGGAAAATTGTTTTAGTCAGGACACATGTATACAATCATTTTACAAGGATTAAATCACTTTACTGGAGTTAGTTCATTAGTCGCTGCTATGACTTATTCTCTGTCATTGCAGGGATTCAAGACTGTATGTATTGATGCTGACAACAGTAAAAATTCCGTAAGTTCATCTCTTTTATTCGGTCTTGAAAGACAGAATTATGGTTTTTTAGACGCTTTAAAAGACAATACTTTCAATAGAGACAATCAGAATCTTCTGTTTAAATACAGTCAGAACGCTTACTTCATTCCATTTGGTAGTGCTCACGAGCTTATCAGCACTGAAGAAAACTGTGCTTATACAGCTAATGCTTTAGTAAAGAGCTTAGATGCTTTTAAAGCTATCGACTTTGTCATCATCGATGCTGGTAACAGAGAATCACAATTTGCTAAAGCTCTATCATCTGTTTCTACTATGACCATTACCATCATTGAACCTGAGCAGAACTCTTTAGTAAGACTTAACAGTATTGATGTTCAGGCCAATGAATACTTCCTCGTCAACAAAATGGTAGCCTCAAGTAAGATCATGAACGATGTGTTCATGCTGATGAAAAAGAGCAAAGTAGGTAATTGCATTCTTAACTCTGCAATAGAATTTGATGAATCAGTAATTGATGCAAACATGCATCAGGAACCATTCTCAAAGTTCTTGCCAATCAGTGCCTCAACTAATGCTCTAGAAAGGATCCTTTTTGACATCATTCTTATCTGTAAAAAAGTAGGAGCAGATGAATAATGTTGCAAAGAGGTAGTGTAGAGGCTATAAATCCTCTCGATTTATATGATAACTGGCGACTAAACGGCGCATCTAAAATCACCTGTTTGGTAAATCTGTTCTTTTTATCAATAGTGCTAGCGGTTTTGCCTGTTGAGAACAGATACTACAAAAATCTAAGACAGCATTTTTATTTCTTTTATCCACAAATTCAAAGAAATAATCCTAAGTTCTTAGATCCTTTAAGAGTAGTTATACAGACTCTCTTTTTACTCATTGTAAGATTTGATCCTAAAAAGGGTCAGCGCAGTGCTGAAACAGTAAATACTATCGTAGAATTATTTAAAAAGTACGTAAGTATTCCTGTATTAAAGAAAGTAACTAAGTTCACTGTAAACGTAGGTGACAGAGCTACTGCTAAAAAGAGCGTACTGTTAAAAGACAGAAATTACATCATCTTAAGAATTCTGCTTGTAGGCTCATTATTGAGCTGTATTCTTGCAGTAACACAGCCTTTTGATTTTACCTACCAGTTAATCTTCGTGGGGTTGATGTGGCTTTTAGCTATCCTTTTAAAGCCTGTAAAAAATCATGTTGCCCTGATGTTACTTATTTTTATTTCAATCATCATCTCAACACGTTACATTTACTGGCGTATTACCAAGACTATTCTGCTTACAGATCCTGTAACTGCAATTTGCGCACTTTTACTGTTAGCAGCTGAAATTTATGCTTATGTAGTCTTAGTTTTATCTTATTTCCAGGTTTGCTGGGTATTAGACAGAAAACCTTACCCTCTACCAAAAGACACAAGTTTATGGCCTACAGTTGATATCTTTATTCCAAGTTACAATGAGCCACTTGAAGTTGTAAAGCCATGTCTTTTAGCAGCACTTGATCTTGACTGGCCTCAGGACAAATTAAAAGTGCATATGCTAGATGATGGCACTAGAAAGGATTTTGAGAACTACTGTAAAGAAATTGGTGTTAACTACATTATTAGAAAAGAGCATAACCATGCTAAAGCAGGTAACATCAATCACGCTTTAACAGTAACTAATGGTGAAATCATTGCTATCTTTGACTGTGACCACGTACCTACAAGAGCTTTCTTACAGATGACTGTAGGCTGGATGGTACATGATCAGAAGATTGCTCTAGTACAGACTCCACATCACTTCTATTCAGATGATCCATTTGAAAAGAACCTTGATATTAAAGGTGAAGTTCCTGCAGAAAACTCACTGTTCCATGACTTCATTCAAAAAGGTAATGATACCTGGAACGCAACCATGTTCTGTGGTTCTTGCGCCATCATCAGACGTAAGCCACTAGAAGAGATTGGTGGTATTGCAGTTGAGACTGTTACAGAAGATGCTCACACCTCTTTAAGATTAAACAGAAAAGGTTATTCATCAGCATTTATTAGTATGCCACTGGCAGCTGGTCTTGCAACCGAGTCACTAGCTGACCACATCAATCAGCGTATTAGATGGGCTCGTGGTATGGTGCAGATCTTTAGAATTGATAACCCTCTATTTGGTAAGGGACTAACAATTCCTCAGCGTATCTGCTTTGCTAATGCGATGATCCACTTCTTGCATGGTCTGCCTCGTATTATCTTCCTGTTAGCACCATTACCATTCCTGTTCTTTAATGTGTACGTAATTTTCGCATCAGGTCTTATGATCTTTGCCTATGTGCTACCTCATATGGTTCACTCGACAATTACTAACCAAAAGATTCAGGATAACAAGAGATTCTATTTCTGGGGTGTTATCTACGAAACTATTTTGTCCTGGTACATCACTGTACCTACCTTAGTAGCTTTAATTTCCCCTAAGCACGGTAAGTTCAACGTTACCGCTAAAGGTGAATCTAACGAAGAAACCTATTTTGACTGGACCGTATCAAAGTCTTATATCTTTTTGATCATCTTAAACTTCTTAGGACTTATTTACGGTTTCTACAGAATTGCTACCGATCCTTTTGCTGAGGTTTGGATCATTCTCATTAACATTGCTTGGGTATGCTATAACCTCCTAGTTTTAGGTGCAGCTTCAGCTGCTGCTCTAGAGCGTAAACAGGTAAGAAGCTCCCCTCGTGTTGCTTGTAATATCAGAGCTCAGTTAGAGCTTAAAAATGAGAACTCAATTTCTGTTGTAATCACTGATTTCTCAAAAGAAGGTCTTGGTATCAGATTACCAACTCCTAATTTAGACGGTAAATCAGTAGCTGATCTTCTATACCAGGATATGCCTTTATATATCACTATTGCTAATGCTGGTATCAGATATCGCTTTAAGGGAACTGTTCGTTTCTTTAATAAATCAAAATTAGGTCTAAAGCTGCATTTAAACGGCTTAAAAGAGAATATCGAATACATCAGAACAACCTTTGCCTGTGGTGACAGATGGTCACACAGCTTTGAGAATTTACATCAGGATGGATTACTTCACGGTATCCATACTTTGGTTAAATTTGGCCTTAACGGCTATTTAAAAATGATAAAAAATGCCCCTCCTGTTTTCAGAGAGGTACTGTTTGTGATTGTGCGCTCAATGCTTTTTGTCTTCAGTCTGCTTCCACAGCCACTCGATCTGACAAAAGATCTTCCATTGAACAGACAGCTTAACAAGACAGAGTGTTAACGGAGTACTTATGCTTTCTAAATCCTGTAAGTTAGTAACTGCACTTTTACTTGCAACATATGCAACTACTAGTGCCTTTGCTGCAGAAAAAGTTAAAAAAGAGGAAACACCTGCAGTTGAAAAAGTATCACCTGTAAGAGTGGAATCTATTCCTAACACCGTAATGAACTACCCTATGTCAAGTCTTGATTGGGTAGAGCCTAGTGGTGGTTTAGGTCTTTCTGGTGTAACTCCTAAAAAGAGTGTGCATTTTTCTATTAAGAAAGATGAGTTAATCTCTGATTCAACTCTGTTCTTATACTACACTCCATCACCATCTTTAATTCCTGTAAGATCACAGTTAAACGTTTATCTAAATGGTCTTCTAGTTAAGACTATTCCTATTCAGAAAGAGGATCTAGGTAATAAAGTAGAGAACGAGGTTAAACTCGATCCTCGCGCTCTAGGTGATGACAATATCATTGAGTTTGAGTTTATCGGTCACTATACCGATATCTGCGAAAACCCAGTTGATTCAACCTTATGGTTAAACATTGGTGCAGCTTCAAACTTAAGACTTACAAAGCAGAAGTTACATATTGCTAATGATTTGGCTAACTTCCCTGTACATTTCTTTAATGTAACTACATCAGATAAGACTGTGCTACCAGTTGTGTTTGCTACAGTACCTGATGAAGCAACTATTAAAGCAGCTTCAATCGTAAGCTCATTTGGTGGTGTGTTAACTAAATGGAGAGGTATTGATTACCCTGTTTTCATTAACAGCTTACCTGATGATGGTAATGCCATTGTCTTTATCACTAATGACAATCGCCCATACTTCTTGCAGGATTATCCAAAGACTGATGTTCCTACAGTTGAAATGGCTGATATTCCATCAACACTTACAGGTAAGATGCTGATTGTTTCAGCTCCTGATTCAGAAGGCTTAGTAACTGCTGCTAAAGCTTTAGCAATGGGTAACGTGCTTTTCAACGGTCCATTGAGCAAGGTTTTAGAGTATAAAGAAATCGAAAAGAGAAAGCCTTATGATGCTCCTAACTGGATTGATACTACCAAGAAGGTAACATTTGGCTCTTTAGCTACTTTTGATGCTCAGTTAAGTTCACAAGGCTTTAAACCTGTACCTATTAACTTAGATCTGAACTTACCACCAGATCTGTACTTTGTTAACGGTTCAAGAATTGATATGAACCTTTTATACAAGTACTCAAAACCATCTCCATTAGGAATGTCTCAGTTAAGATTCTTAGTTAATGATCATTTATTAAGATCATATCCATTAAAGCCTGAGAATGAGTCTGATGTAATCACTGAGAATATGCCTTTATTAGGTACATTAAACTTATTTACAAAGTCAAAAGTTGAAACTTCATTCTTAAAACCAATGAACAAACTTACCTTTGACTTTAACTACTCAATGGTTTACACCTCAAAGGTTAATGAGTGTACCACTCAGTTACCTATTCCAAATCGTGTAGAAATTGATCCAGCATCAACCATCGACTTCTCTGGTTTATATCACTTTACCCTGATGCCAAACCTAGAGTTGTTCTGGAAGAGTGGTTACCCATTCTCAATCTATGCTGATTTACAGGAAACAGCTGCTGTTATCACCAATCCTGCTGATACTAGCGATTTATGTGCCCTGTTCAATACTTTAGGAAGAATTGGTGCTCAGTTAGGTTACAGCTCAACTAATATTGAGATTGTGACCGATGCTTCTGAAAAAGCTGAAGACAGACTTACCTACAAGGATATCTTAGTAGTAGGTCAGGTACCTGATTTCTTAAAGACAGATGAGAATGCTACTTTAGTGTTAAACAAGACACGTCAGGCAATTTCAACCTCATTTAACAATCAGATGCCAAACAGCTTCTCTAGCGATAAGAGAGATGTTACTCAGAAGATGACAGCTCAAAGCTCTGAAGGTTTAGGCGCAATTATTTCATTCAGATCACCTCTTAACAAAGATAAGACTGTTGTTGCAATTCTGTCTGACAGTCCATCTGGAATGGAAATTGTAAACGAGAACCTTATCTTAAATGCCTCATCTAGTGAAGCACGTGGTTCTATCACCTTATACAAAGAAGATAGAAGCAGAAGCTTTGATGTGGGCGAGAGCTATTACGTAGGTGACTTACCTTGGTATCAGCGTGTTTACTACGTAATGTTAGATAACCCATGGATGTTAATGTTACTGTCATTATTCAGCTCATTAGTATTCTGCATTATCTGCTACAAGGTTCTAAAGAGAATTCAGAAAGCAAGATTGCTCAAGAAATCTCAGAAGAAGGCACAGTAAGGAGTACAGAAATGAAATTTAAGAAAACTCTTTTATCTTTAATTCTCTGTACTTGCGTTGCAGGTGCTAATGCAGGCAATTTGTACGGTTATGACAAATACCTAACTTACCACTACGGTCAAGGTAGAATTACTGAGAACGCTAAGGCAGATGACACCATCTATGCAAAATATCAGGCATATAACCTCTTTTTTGCAATTGTTGACTCAAACAAAGAGTTATTTGCAACCTTACTGCACAATCTTGAGAGTAATCTGTGCCTAGGCTCTGTGGATTTATATATTCCAAACAAGAGCTCTACTTTAGGTAAAACCAGTGACTCTCTTGATGTAGGTGCAGCACTTTTCACTGCTTATACTCTTTTAGAGGCATCTGAGCAGTTCTCTGTACCTGAGTACAAAGAAAAAGCTGAAAAGATCATTAAATGCATCAAGACTAGGTTTACTGTTAACAATGAAGTTTTAGGTGAACTTATCGTTTCATCTGTTGATAAGAACCAGAACTTCACCGTAAAGCCATCAGATTTTCCATTATTTGTTGTGCAGAGATTATCTGCACACGATGCTGATCTGAAAAAAGCTCTGCATAACTCATATGTAGCTATTGTAAAGGGTGCTGGTGATGGCTTTGTAGCTGATGAATTACAGTTTAACGCTGATGGTAACCTCGTCATTAAAAAGAACACCATTGGCGCTGCTGATGCTTTAAAGTTCTACCTATTCTTAAACATAAGCTCAAAGGCTGATGCTAACTTTAGATTATTAAAACCTCTGTATGACAATATGGAGAAGTCAATTAACAAGGATCTAAAGGCTCCATTAGAGTACAATTTCTTTGATAGAGTTGAAAAAGGTGAAGGCACTATTGCCTATTCAGCAGCTTTACTGCCAGACGCTAAAGGTAAAATTAAAGATTATTTGAGAACTGAACTTAACAGTTATGTCTTTAAGCAAAAAGATTTTTATGCTCATACATTAGCTCTATTCTCATTAGGCTATGACAAGCATTTATTCTCTTTAGCACCTAATGGCAAAATTATCCTGAATAAGTAGGCCTTGAAGTAGTTATTAAAGTAGTAGTTATTATGAAGTTTTTGCGATTATTCTTTTTAGCTTACGTTATCTCATGCACAGCGTTGTTTAACGCTCATGCAAGTGAGAGCTTGACGCTAAAAAAAGACGATTTGCAAATCAAAATGGAGCAGCCTAATCTGCCTGCAATCAAGAGCAGTGAGTTTTTAGAGCAGGTCAAAAAGCTCAGAAAGAGCCAAGACTATGCTAAGAAAAACTATAACCCTACATTAGAGTTAAATGCTCTTGAAAAGCTTGCCCTTGTTTCAGGCCGTTCTTCAAAAGAATACCTAATTGCTTATGTACGCTTTAAGGTAAATCAAGGCGGTAAGGCAAGAGAAGAAGCTAAAGAGGCTATCGAGAAACTGTGCAAAATGGGAAAGTATTCCTATGAGTGCATTCAGGGTAAGGCTCTTTATGATATTTCATCCCCTCAGATGAAAATCAAACTTCAGTCATTTAACATGCATGAAAACAACCGTGACTATGAAGCTGCGGTAAAGGACATGGATGAACTTATGGGTATTCCTCTTGAGCATTCATTAAGACATCGCTACTTTGTAATGATGGGTAATATTGAAGGCCGTGAGAGTGAAGCTATCGGTGGCTTAGAGTCAATCGTAAATGAAGATCCTACTGACAGTAACTTCAAATTTGAGGTTATGAAGGATATCAATACCTTTAAGGCTCAGTTACTTGCTAATCGTGCAATTAAAGTCATCGATGATCCTAAGCAGGCTACTACTGCTCAAAATAACTTAAAGAAAGCTCTTAAGACTGATCCTGACAATCCTGATGCAGCTTACTGGCAGGAAATTCTAAACTACAGTACCTACTACAGAATGATTGATGAAGCTGATAAGTTATTAGATGCAGGAAAAGTAAAAGAAGCTGCAGCTCTATATTTAAAAGCAACTGACATCATGAAAGACAGTCCTTATGCTTATGTGGGACTAGCTAGATGCGCTGTTTTAGAAAAGAACGAACCTCTTTTTGATAAATACTCAACTTTAGCTGTTGAAAATTCAAAGAAAGAATCAGCTGATGAGAGAAAGAGAATTGCTCAATCAATGATCTCTTTAAAGGGCGATCTCTATGCCAACATTGCTGATGATTATCAGCAAAAAGGCGACAGAGATAATGCTATCTTCTGGTACATGAAAGCTTTAAAGATAGACAACACCTCTGTATGGAATGCCTATGCTTTATCAAACCTTTTATTAGAAAAAGGTGATAGCTATGCTGCGCTTAAGACCATTGAGAATGTATCCCCTACTGTTAAAAAGACCTCAGAGTATGCTTTTGCTCATGCTCTAATCTTAGATAAGTCAGGCAATACTAAAAAAGCACTTAAGGTCTTAAAGCCATATAAGGGCACCAGTCAGAGTATTGATGAGAACATCGCTCGTTTTGAAGAATCTTTAGCCATTGAAAAAGCAAACAAGCTTTATGCTAAAGGTGATTTAAAAGGCGCTATCAGATCAATTGAAAAATACAAGACTCCATACGTAGAAGCTACTTTAGCTCAATACTTGTATGAAGCAGGTGATTTAAAGAGAGCTGTAGCTGTATTAAAAGATGCGATAGCCAAGGATGACACTCAGACCTATTCAAAGTTACGTTTAGCTCAGATTTATCATGAGTTAGGCGATGACGAGAAGGCATCTGAAGTTGCACTGTCACTAAAAGCTAACTCAAAGAGCCTGTCTTTAGATAATCAAAGAGCTTTAGGTGAATTATTCTCTGATCTTAATAGATTTGACGATGCCATTGCTGTCTATGAATCAGGCCTTGCTGATGACGGTAAGAATAACGAAAGTGCTAAAACTGACGATGATGGCGTAGTTTTAGTCTCAGATTTAAATGCTCGTCCTAATAACTATCAGACACAAGATCTTGAAGTGTCTGAAAGTGAAAAGAGAATGACTAAAGCTTGGATGCAAAGAAACATTGCTGTAATTGAAGGCGAGCAGTACAAAAATGACACTAAAGCTTTAGACGATTACAGAAAAGCTCTGGCAATTTATGATGACAAGATTGGCCTTTACAGTGATGATGAGCTTTATACCAAAGCTTTAAGAACCCCTGATGAGCCACAGGACTGGTTACGCCAGTCAATTGCATCTCGTGGTGCTGAGTACTACCAGGAGCACAATACTGTAATTACTGATTCTATTAGATTTATCAGAGATTCAGGTCATGGCGGTTACTCTGATAACAAAGGCTTTATCAATGTACTAAACATCTCTTTCCATATGTTAAGCGGTAGAGTTGCCTTCCAGACTGACAGAACTGTAACCGATGCAGGTACTCTAACAGGTGGCGAGTATAACGATATGTTCGGTTCATGCTTTGCAACAGGCTGTAACGATACCTCTGCTCATAAGAGAAGCATCAATACTTATGCTTTATCTTATGATAATGAAGTCTTCCATGCTGATATTGGTACAGCACCAAAGATTTCAGGTAATCAGGTTAAGTCTAACGCTATCGTTGGCGGCTTTAGAACCTATATTGATTACAAAGACTGGTCATTTACACCATACTTCTACCATCGTGCTTTAGACAATTCTCTACTCTCATACTTTGGTGATAGAGATCCAGCTGATGGCAAGTTATGGGGTGCAGTTAAGAAGACAGGTGCTTCTTTAACTGTAAGTAACTATATCAATGAGTACTCAGGTTTCTGGATGAAAGGCGGAGTAGAAGTTCTAAAAGGAACAGATGTTGCTTCAAACACCAAGCTTTCATTCATGGGTGGATATTACTATCACTTAATCAACAGACCTAATGAGAGATTAACTCTCTCCCCTAGCGCTATGTACATGCACTATGACAAGGATCTGTCAGGTTATACCTTCTCACAGGGTGGTTACTATTCACCTCAGCAGTACTATTCAACCTCTCTGTCATTGGCTTACATGAGAAGATATGACGACTTCTCTTATGCAATTGAAGCTTCATTGTCATTGAGCCATGCAACTACAGATAGTATTGACCGTTATCCATTAAAATCAAAATACTATCTATCATCTGATTATGATGCTGTAACTACTAAGAGTTCATCTACTACCATTGGTGGTGGTATCACCGCTTCAGCTGAAAAACGCTTTGGCAGCCATTTCGTAGTTGGCGCTCAGATTAGAGCTATTAAGTCAGATGACTACTCACCTTTAAACGGAACTCTGTACTTCAGATACTATATGGATGCCTGGAAGGGAGATTTACCAATGCCTCCTTCAGGACCTACACCTTACGTGGAGTGGTAAGAAAGAATGGATTTAGGCATTAATAATCTTATATCCCAGTTACAGGAATTGCAGCAGGGCTGTTTGTATCTTTTGACAACCTCAAGCAAACAGATTGCTGTAAATCTGGCATTAAACTGTTTATATCGCAACAGTAAAGAAGACTATTTAAGATTCTTAGTTGTAGGTGGTATTGAGCCTGATAAGATGATCTCTTATCTTGATAACAAGGATATTGTAGATTCTATCAAAGCTCACGTTTATGAGTATGATGAGAACACTTTAGACGTTACCAGTATTACAAGAGATCTTTCATTACAAAAAGTAACAGATGAAAACTCATTAGTTGTAGTTTTATTGCAGGATACACTTTTAAATAAGTTATCTGAAAAGCAGTTACAGAACACTTTAGCTTCTTTAGAAGAATATGCCATTGAGTCTTCTTTATCAGTTGTAGTTATTACTCACGGTCTTTATGAGGATGCTCTTGTAAAGAGACTGTTAAGAGAGAGTACCCATTATTCAGGCCTAGTATCATTTACAGACAGACCTAACGGTATTTTGATGAATACCCTGTTCTGGAGAGAGCCTGATGGTCATTTTATTCAGTCAAACAACCAAATTAAGATTGATGAAAACGGCATTGAATTAGTTGTTGCTGATACTAATCTTTTAGCTTCTATTGATGAGAACACCTGTTATATTACAGACAACACTTTCACTCCTGACAGTGCTGTATATAACAATGTTAAGAGATTCTATTCTAATAAAGAGCTGTTTGAAGATGCTATTGAGAATGCAACAGCAGCATCTGTATTCTTAACTGTTACCTCTCGAGACTCTATTGATGAAACAGCTGAATATGTTTATAAGCTAAGAACTACTAGAGGTAGTAACTTAAAGATCATTGTTATTGAGAAGGTAAGAGGCATCAGAGCAAATTCTGAGCAATTTTTAATTACCTGCGGTGCTAACTTCATCTTTGAAACAGATGCAAAAGGCACCTACATCAATGCGATGTTACCAACACTAAAAACTCTTGTTTTCCAAAAGAACATCAGTAAGAGTTTTAATGAAATTAAAGACAACTACCACTTAATTGATAATGAAGGCAAAGGCTTCTTAATGCCAAAAGACTTTATTGTTAAAGTGCAGAATTTAATTTCACATAATCTAGAAGAATCTAATTTAAGAGGAACTTTAGCTAAACTTACGGTTAAAGATGGTCTTACCGAGAAAATGTGTGTAAGCCAGTTCAAACCTAAGCGTGGTGGTGACTACTGTACCGTTATGCACGGCTACATTATTCTCTACTTACCAAGCTGCCGTGAAGGTGAGTTAGCGATTACTCTTGAACACACATTTAATACTAAACCAACTACATTATTTAAGACCTGCTCTGCTGTATATACCTATCAAGGAATTGTATCTGAGATTAAAGATCTTGGATCTACTGAGTTTGATTCCTTTGAAGATGTAAACATCATGCATGAAATCATTACAAAACAAAGACAAGAAGAATTGATGAAGAAGAAAGCTAAGAGTATCTATGATTTGGCAGATACTAAGCTTGTAACAGCAGTGCCTGTATCCATGAATGAACTATGGAAGGATGAACAAGATGCTTGATACTCTGCCATTAGTTGATATCGTAGAACTAGTTGCGTTATGTGGAATATTATTTATTCCAGTAGGATTCTTTTTAAGAAAGACTTTTGATAAATATCGCGTTATTTTCAGATTATCAACCAAATTTCGCTCAAAACTGAAAGACAAAGGTGCATTTAAAGACTTCATAAAGAAATAATAAGCATGAATACTGAACTTAACGCATTAAAACCTAAAGTAAGTTTTAGAGGATCTTTATTTTTCTCCTCTTTATATATTTTCAAAGTAGGTCTGTACCTAACAGGATTTATCGACTTTTCACTGTTGCTAAATCTTTTAGGCTTTACAGCTATTTGTCTTTATTTTGGAAATAAGTATTTCAACAAGTTCTACAGAACAATTGTAGTTATTGCTACCTTTGCCTTGTTCTACCATGACAGTTATCTGCCATCTGTCGAGCAGATGATTGCCCAGAGAAATAACCTTACAGACTTCTCTTTAGGCTACATCGTTGAGTTTATTGAAGGCTTTGTAAACTTAAAGATGATCTTTGCTTTTATCTTAGCTATTGCAGTTTTATATTTTGCTGCCCGCTTTGTAAGAGTAATTACCATCACCTATTTACTTATCTTTGCTACAGTAGTAGTTCCTACCGAATTCTTAAAGAATATCATCGATAACGATGACAGAATTACAGTAAATGACAGCTTTATTGCTACTAAGACCAACAAGGACTTAGTTGAGAAGAGAGGTAATTTTACAAAATCCAATCTGCAGCGTTATCTTGAGACCTTCTATGAAAAAGAAGCTGACAGAAAGATAGATTATCCAGGTCACTTAAGAAAGAACTTCAAGCCATTTAATATTGTAGTTTTACAGGTAAGTGGCATGTCTAACAAAGATCTTTATGTGCACAATGCTAAAGAGCATGCTGTTTTAAAGAGATTTGATATTTATTTAAGTGACTTTAACTCTGTTACTACTGATAAAAAAGAAGCAACTTTACGTCTGTTTGATTCTATTTGTGGTCAGAAATCACGTGAAGAACTCTTAAAAGACAACAAGAGTTGCTCACTGTTCAGATCATTAGAAAGATTAGGTTATCAGGGTCAATTCCTGTTTGACAGAAAAGATGACAACTTTAAGATTGCCAAATTCTTACAGGAAAGAACTGAGTTCCCATCTCAAATGATTGAGAATAA
The DNA here is from genome assembly GCA_900315395.1 of uncultured Gammaproteobacteria bacterium. GTDB lineage: Bacteria > Pseudomonadota > Gammaproteobacteria > Enterobacterales > Succinivibrionaceae > Succinivibrio. The sequence continues at coordinate 10,703 of OMZC01000072.1, read as the reverse complement.
GGCAAAACCAAATCAGTTACTGACTACATTAAATCATATTGATGTAATGTCTGAGTATATTGAAGCTCAAAGACAGGATCATAATAATCAGATGTTCTCATTCTTACGTATGTCACTTGCTGACAACGTAAAGGGCGAGACTGAATATGATATGGTCTTAAAAGACTTCTTATTAAATTTGGACAAGTTTGTAGATTACTTATCAGGTCTACCAAACGACACCTTATTTGTGCTCTTACCATCTGATGGTTCTGCCCTACAAGGTGATAGAACACAGTTAAAGGGTGTAAAGGATATTCCATCACATACTCTTACAAATGTAACTGCTATGATTAAATTTATAAGTCACAAGCAAAGAGCATCTGCTATCAATGTAACCTCTCCTACTAGCTATATGAGTGTTGCTCATTTAATCAAGAGAGCTATCGATGGCAACATCTTCTATGAAGATAATGTGATGTCTAATTTAGCTTTAACTGAAGATCTGTCTCAAACCTCCCCTGTTGATGAAAATGAGAATGCAGTGTTCTTACAGTTTAAAGACAAATTCTTCTACAAGACAGCATCTGATGATTGGACACAATACACAGAGTAGTAAGCTGTCGTAGAGAAGTTAACTAAAAAATAAATACAACAATCAACAAACATAACGATTAACAAAAAATAACAATCAACAAACATAAAGATAAACAAAGTAAGAGATTAGGCAGTATGTTTAAGGCATTAAAAGAAATTATCAAAACTAAGCTATCTTTTTCATTAAGAATAAGCAGTCTAGTTGGAACATATTTCCTGTTCAAATTCGGACTCTATTTCATGAATTTGTCTGGATTTGATTTTGCATTGAATTTAGTGCTGTTTTTACTCTGCCTATTCTCTATTAGAGTAAAGCCTTTAAATAAGGTTTATAAGACTATTCTAATCATCTTTGGTCTTGTTCTGATCTATCACGACAGTTACCTGCCAATGCTCTCACCTCAGGTAGTTTATGATGAGAAAGGTATAGCAGGCGTCTTTGAGTTACTCTCAACCTTTGTTTCAGATTACTTTGATTTTAGCTACTTAGGTATCTTTGTACTGTTATTTATTGCAGTCTTCTTTATCAATGACTTTTTAAAAGTTACAACTATTGTTGTTATCTGCTTTATAACTGTAGCTTGCCTTAATATTTCAGCTTTAAGTGTGGCTAAAGAGAGCAAATCACAGTCTGTAGAAAATGTAGTTGCAGATAGTGCTGATATTCCTCCACAGATAGGAACAGCTGACAGTCAGGGTGTTGAGAACTACTTACAAACTTTTTTGGAGTTAGAAAGGCAGCGTATTGTAACCATGCCTTCTACATTGCCAGAGAACTTCACACCATTTGATATAGTAATTGTGAATATCTGTTCTATGGCAACAGATGATATTGAAGCTTCAAATCTGTTAAAGCATCCTTTGTTTAGAACCTTTGATTTCAGCTTCGATACCTTTAACTCTGTATCCTCATATTCAACTCCATCATCTTTAAGATTATTACGTTCTAACTGCGGTCAGATGACTGAAGCTCAGATGTATAAGGAAAGAAGATCTGAATGTGAGCTGATTACCTCTGTTGAACAATTAGGTTATCAAAGTGAAGTTTACTTTGACCACAACGGTAAATACGGTGACTATCTAAAGACCTTACATGATTTAGGTGGTTTAAACGAGAATATCCATGATCTGTCAAAACTTGCTGTAAAGTACAACGCATTTGATGGAAGTGCTATTAGAAGTGACTCAGACTTATTTAAAGCCTATGTAAACAACATTGCAAGAAACGGCAATGTTAACAACATTACTTTTATGAACCTCTTATCTTTACACGACGGTAACAGATTAGCTGGTGAAAAGAAATCACAGAGCTATGCTCCTCGTTTAAAGCTCCTGTTAGACAATCTTGAGGATTTTATTAAAGATATTAGAGATTCAAACAGAAATACCCTCTTTATCATGGTGCCAGAGCATGGTGCTGCTATCCGTGGCGATAAGATGCAGATTGCAAAACTAAGAGAAATTCCTACTGATAAGATCACTAGAATTCCTGTAGGCGTAAGCTTCTTAGGTGCACAGAGAAATGCTGTAGGGGGGGGTACTGCTAAGGCTCACAAGACTCAGAGGATCAAAGGATTCTATAGCTATTTGGCTATTTCCGAGATTGTAAAGCGTTCAATTGAAGACAATGTCTTTGCTAAAAACGAAGAAGACAGCAAGACAGATAAGATTGCAGATGTCTTTTACGATTTACCACAAACAGCTTTTATAGCTGAATCTACTAATGCTTACTATATGAATTTCCAGCATCAGGATTTCTATAAGTTAAAAGGCGAGCATTGGGAAAAATACATAAAGTAACAGAAGGCATTTATATCGCTTTTGTAGGCTAAAAAACGTTTTGATGATTGTTTTATAAAAAATTTTTTACCAAAAAGTGTTGACACCATTACACTTTGTCTTTATAATCATCTGCGTTTTCACGGTGTTCCTCCTTAGTTCAGTCGGTAGAACGGCGGACTGTTAATCCGTATGTCGCAGGTTCAAGTCCCGCAGGAGGAGCCATGAAAAACGAAAATCTATTTTTGGAGTTCCTCCTTAGTTCAGTCGGTAGAACGGCGGACTGTTAATCCGTATGTCGCAGGTTCAAGTCCCGCAGGAGGAGCCAAAAACTCTAGGCAACCAAATGGTTGCTTTTTTTATCCCTTCTATCTCGCATTTTTACAATCTTCTTATTGAAATTTCTAATGAAATTTATATGATATTTATTGTATTAGATAAGGAGATACCCAATGTCAAAAGCTTTAATTGTATATACACAGGGAACAGAAGACATCGAGTCTACTGCTGTTTTAGATATCTTAAAAAGAGGCGGAGTTAACGTCGTAACCGCATCTGTAAGTGCTGATGGTTCACGTTTAGTAAACCTAGCTCATGGCACTACTATTCTGTGTCAGCAGAATATCGAAGACGTTAACGAGGACTTTGATCTGATTGTCGTTCCTGGCGGTCCTGGTACTAAGAGTTATTCAGGCTGTCAAAAGTTAATTGACATGTTAAAGGCTCAGAAAGAAAAGAAAGGTCTGATTGGTGCAATCTGTGCTGCTCCTGGTTTTATTCTCTATTCATGCGGAATTTTAAAGAATACAGAAAAAGCATCTACCTATCCTGGCTGTGAGTGTGGTGCTAAATTCAGTGACAAGCCTGTAAGTGTAAATCCTGAAGAAAACATTATTACAGGTCGTGGTCCTAACTATGCTATTCCATTTGCTTTAGAGCTATTAAAAGCACTAGAGGGTGAAGCTAAGGCTAAAGAAGTAGCTGACGGTATTTTATTTAACGAATAAGCTTAATTGTCTAAATCAGATCATTATGATCTGTTCATAAAAAAGGGAGGCTTAAGCCTCCCCTCTTCATTCAATAAATCGTTTAGATTACCTTACTTGAACCACTTGTTGTAGATCTTATCGTAAGTACCATCTTCTTTGATCTTTTTAAGACCAGCGTTAATCTTATCCATTAAAGCGGTATTGTTCTTATTAGTTACAATACCTAAGTCAGCTGCACGAACCACACTCTCTGGTACATGAACTAACTCTTTATCGCCTGTTTGTACTAAATAGAACTGGTTTACAGGAGTACCGGTGATTACAGCTTCACAACCGTGCTTTTTAAGCTCCATATAAGCTTCAGTTACAGTATTAAAGCTCTTTACTTTAGCATCTTTAATACCATCAGCTACAATTGCACCTACTGAGCCTAACTGTACGCAAACACCTTTACCCTCTAAAGATTCCATGTTTTTGTACTTGCCTTCAGAATCTTTTCTTACCATTAAATCCTGACCTGCTACATAGTAAGGATCTGAGAATAAAACCATCTTTTCGCGCTCAGGGTTCTTGGTCATACCAGAGATTGCAGCATCAATTGAGTTTGATAGGATTGAAGGGATAATACCGTCAAACTGCATTGAATCAATGACAACATTGATACCTTCAGCTTTACCGATAGCGTTGATAACATCGATATCAAAACCTACAATCTCTGAAGTTTTATCATCAACAAAACCAAATGGAGCAAAGGTAGGCTCTGTTCCTACATGAATGGTTTCCTGTGCATAGGAGGTAAGAGAATACATAGAAACAACAGCGCCTAATACTGCGCCACATAATTTTGATTTTACTGACATGAGATTTCTCCATAAAAGATAATGTCAATATTATGGAGCTTTACAGAAAAATTGTCCTCAATTTATATAAAAGAGCTTAATTTGCTTATAAAGAGTGCATGAGTAAAAGAAGCTGCTCTAGTTTATGTCATTAAATTTAGGAATTGATTAGTGCACAAAAAATAAGAGAGCCGATTAAGACTCTCTTTATTAAGGTTAGCGGAAATGTCTATGATGACCATGTGGACCTGGAGGAGGTGGAGGAGCAAAGCCTCTTGGACCATCCCATGGACCAGGACCGAACTCTCTTGGGCCTGGAGGAGGAGGTGGAGCAAACTGAGGAGCTGGTGCTGGAGGCATTACAACTACAGTCTGTGGTGGAGGTGGTGGCATACGGTGACCACGACCTGAACTTATTGAAAATGAAGTATTGTCATCATCAAAGTAGAATCCCATACCAGCGTATGCCTGTGAGATCATACCTGCCATGATGAGTACTAATAAGCCAATCTTTAACTTCATATAAATTAACCTTACTAATAAATTAGAAGTGATCCTGTGTCTTTTGTTACTTAAGTGTCTAAGTCTTGTGGTTAAGACTTATGTTTATGCTACGTAACTTTTGTCTTAACTTAATTCTTACTAAACTTAATTCTTGCTCTAATAGCGATCCTCAAAACGAGGTCTAAAATCGTGACCAAATCTGCGTGGAGGAGGTGGAGCAAAACGATGCTCAGGACCTTCGTGACCAGGCTCAAAACGTGGAGCTGGTGCCATAGGTGCAGAACGGGCACCTGATTTACCTACAGAGATACTGGTATCTCCATCGTCGTAAAAGAAACCATAGCTTCCATGAGCTGAAGCTACGGAAACGCAGCCTAATAAACAGATTGCAGCTAAACAGTTTCTAATTTTCATATGAACTCCTTGTGAAGTTATTCATTCTTTATGTCTTAAAGAATAATTAGTTATTCTTAGAAATAACTTAGTGTTTAGTATTTTGTACAGATTTTTCACTAAATCAGAAACTAATAAGTGCAAGCAAATCAGATAGATATGCCTTTTAGTGGCGCTTAAAATACAGAATTTAAATTTGTGTAAGGAGATGTAAAAATAGTGAGATTTGCTTGATAGTGTAATTGCTTGTCTTTGACTTGAGCGTAGCAGTTTTTCTTGAAGGTATGAGTCTGATAAGTTTGACTGGTTTTGAATGTGTCTGCAAAGCACTGTCTGCAGACACACTGCTATATAGGAGCTCTTATTGGGTAAAAAGACTTACCACAAATGCCACCATGGCTTTGAGGCTTTGACAGCACTGATATCGTCTAATCTTGAGCAGATCTTGCCACAGATTGACTCATTATCATCAGGCTCGCCCCAGTTAGTCTTCATGAGGACTTTAGCCGCTCCTGTTACATGACCTACTACATAGATATGGAAACGACCTTCTTTTACAGCTTTAATTACAGAAGGACGTAACACTAACTGATGGATACATGAATAAGGGATGATTACGCCCTGTGTTCCTGTAAGACCATGTAAACGACAAATCTTAAAGAAGCCTTCAATTTTTTCGTTAACGCCACCTACAGGCTGAACATCACCAAACTGATCGACAGCACCAGTTACTGCAAGATCTTGTCTTATAGGCAGGTCAGATAAACTTGAAATTACAGCGCACAGACCGGTTAAAGATGCTGAATCACCATCAATTTCACTGTAGGACTGCTCAAATACTAAGCTTGCTGATACTGGTAGTGGTTGCTCTGCTCCAAACTCTGTAGCTAAAAAGCCATTTATGATCATCATCGCTTTGGCATGGATTTGACCTGCCAGCTCTGCTTTTCTTTCAATATCGATAACATCACCGTCACCGCCTGCTCGCAGTGTAGCGGTAATTCTTACAGGCTCACCGTACTCATAAGAGGTACCGGCTGTTTCAATGACGCTCAAGCCATTGATCTGACCTGTAACCTCACCTTTGGTCTCTAAAATGATCTGATTATCTCGATGATTTCTAAGTTCAGATTCAGCTAGTGAATTTACTCTAAAATCAGCAGCACCAATAGCTTTTAGCACATCATGTTCTGTAACTATAAAATCGTCAGAGCCATGAGCTCTTACTGATGCATATCTATTAGCTTCAATGACCAATGAGAGTAGCTTTGCCTCAGGAATACCCAAATAGCGTCTGTCACCACTTTGTCTGCATGACCAAATACATAAAAGACGTATTGCTTTTTCATCAAAAGCATTGACTTGATATTTTTCACTATATGAAGCTACTAATGAGCCCATTAAGGTCATAGCACCTAATATTGGGTACTCGAGGACAATATCAGCTCGCACAGCATTATCTAAGGTCTGCCACATCATATTTAAGGTAGCGCAGTCTGTTGCATCACCACACAGAACAAGCTTTAAGCCTTCATTCATCGCAATGCAGGCGTCAGCCATACCCAACCACTTAGGATGATCTATAAAGTGAGAACATGGCATAACCACGTACCCTGGCTCTGTTAGAACTCCACTTACTTTATCTGAACCGAAGAGCTCAAATTTAGTAGGAGCAATCGCTATAGTAGGTGTAATTGATGCTACATCTTTGAAAAGATCACAGGCAATATCAATAGTATCGACACTGGTGCTTCCACATAAGAGCATTACTTTTGATAAGGGGTTATTTAAAAGAGACTTTAAAGCATTACGAGCTCTTAACTGTAATTTAGAAAATGAACGTGGAGTAAGCTCTTTGGTGGTCTTAAAAGAGTATTCCCCAAGATTTGTTAAGAGATCATTATATTCAAGCTCTAAAACTGCATCCTCAGCGTTCTGAGCTTCTGTCGTATTGTCAGTAAAAACGTATTTCAATATAGTTCACCTAAAGTTTTTAAAACTTTATTCTTTAATTCTTTGTAAAGATCTACAGTTTGTTAATCGACATCAAAGCTGTAAATCAAGTCTACAGACTGATCAAGTGATGAGATAAATTCAGCATAAAGTCTGCGCATTATCTCATAACGTAACTTAAATTCGTTTACAGAATTAAATACACCATAACCATAGGATAATCTGATCCTGTTACTAATATAGGTTTGTACTTCAAGCTGAGTATCATCGCCTGTACCTGATGAGCCTAACTGCACACCATCCATACCAAAGATACCTACAACTGAATTTAATATACCTGTAGTGGTACCTAAACCTAATGTCATTAAAAGCTGAGCACTAGTGTTATCAGAGTTTCCAGTAACCGTAGTCTTTTCAAGTCCATGACCGTATAAGAGGTAGGATAAGATCTCATTCTGACTCATTGCAGGCATTGAGAATAAGGTGATATTTAAATCGTCTGTTCTACCCTTTACTCTTACACCTGCCACTACATCATCTTCAATTGAAGAAGGATCAACTACCACCTCTGAATTGATTAAAGGTGTAAAGAGGTTGCCTTTAAAGTTAGCCTCAGCATTGTTTACAATGAATTTATGACCATAGAGCTCTGCTCTGCCATGCTCTAAATAAACTAAACCACTGCCTCTTACAGTATTACTGTCGGTTGCCTTGTGGATTTTTACACCACCTAAGACATCTGCCTTTAATCCCATAGCATCAACTTTAACGTCATTTCCAAGATTTACATCTACATCAATAGACATGTCATTGTTAATGCCCTTTTCATTGAGTTTGGTGATCACTCCTTTTAGATTATTCTCATCATCAACAAAGATCTCATCTTTAGATGGAGCAATAGCACTGTTCTCAATGGACTTGAACTTAATTAGTCCTTTTGGAATTTCTACATTGCCGGTGACTTTTAGAATTTTGTCTAAGGTAACCTTAGTATGGACATTAGCCTGAGCTTCACCATAGCTTAATAAAAAGATTGGCAGATTGTCAGCATCAACATTAAGCTGTCCTAAAGCTTCATTCTCCCAGTTTAAATTTCCATTTAAACTTACCTTTGAACCGTTCAAAGACAGATCACCATTTAAGATACCGGTTGAACCATTAGCATTAACCGTGATATCAAAATCATCCACAGTACCTACGTTATAGCTAGGATTTGCACTGCCTTTAACATAGACTTTGCCAAAGAATAAAGGATTAGCTAAAGTACCATCTAAAGAGCCTTCAATATTAGCTTTTCCCTTTAAGGAATTTAGTGAATTAGTAGATGCTGTAAACAACTCTAAAGACAGATCCTTTAACTTTACTTTGCCTGATAAGTTTTTCTTATTGTAAGGATCAGCTATATCTGCATGGACTGAGAGCAGACCATTCTCTTTTTTAAGGTTGGCTGTAAGATCGGTTGTAAGTAAATTTGAGTTTGCATTCAAATCAAAGTTTACAGTGTCATATGGGAAGATAGATGACTTGTAAACCACCACACCGTCTTGAGCTTTTACTTTAGCATTGATTAAAGGCACCCTGCCGTTAACACTGATTTCAGAATGTAATGATAAAAGTCCTGATACAAAACTGTCTTTTGGTAAGTACTTTTTAAGTAGCTTTAACTGAAATTTGTTTAAATCAACAATGGCAGATACTGAATTTTTAGAGAGCTTAATCTCTGAGATATCTAAATTAGCATTACCGTCTGTAAGTTTAATCGTACTTACAGAGCCAGTGTGAGTTGCATTGTTATAAGTAAGCTCTACAGGATCAGCAATGGATATAGGATCAATAACATTGCTTACTACAATAAGGTTAGAGACTGTTCCTGAATACACCTTATTCTTTTTATTATAGCCACCGTTTGCAGCTAGGTAGCTTCCTGAATCAGAACCACATGATAAAGTAAGACTGTGCTTTTCAAGTGTACCTTCGACATCTAAAGAGCACTTTTTGTAAGCTTTAATGTCTTTAGCAAGACGTATGGTGTTAGAGATAACTGATAAATTAACGGTACCTGCTGATACATTTACATTGCTGTCAAAAACAAGTTTGTTTACTAAAAGCTCACCATAATTTATCTTTTCACTCTTACCTGAAACAATGACATTAGGCTCGTCTAAAGCGCCTTCAATTAACAGTTTTCCTGCAACTGCACCTTTTGCTTTAGGATCAAGCTTTGAAAGATCAGAAACTGATACCCATCCTTCAAGATAAGAATCCTCTGAGACATCACCTTTTAGCACTACATAGTTGTCATCCTGAGATAACTTAAAGACATCTACAGAGAAACCGTCTTCAACTGAGCCTAAGAAGTTCTCAACCTCTAAAGCTGCTTTATGAGAGTTAAAGTAAAAGTCTGATTTTAAGGTAGCTACATCAAAGATAACCTCTTCTTTATCAAGATCGTAGCCAATAGAAAGATCAGAATTTAATGAGAATTCACCTTTTAACTTCTCATGTAAACCAGAGGCATCGTCTGCTTTGATCTTAATGTTACCCTGATAGCTAGGTCCATCTGTAAAGATAAGATCACCTTCAATCTTAGATGAGAACTTTCTCTTGCCTAAAAGGCCGTCTAAAGAGAAATTATTAAAGTGAGCTTTATCTAAAGTAACTAAAGCATCAACATTAGCTTTTAAGTCACTAAAACCATGACCTGAAATTTCTGAGTCAAAGTTTAACTTCATCTCTTTAAAGACAGCACCTGTAAGTAGAAGCTTAGTGTTTGTAGCTTTAATTCTGTCTTTTAATAAATCCTCTTTCTCAAGATTAGGAGATAATGCTTTTTCTACTAAGCTAAAGGCATCGGAGAGTTCAGATAAAGAGAACTCTTTAGTCTTATTCTTTAGTGACTGTGTATCCTGTAGTGGATATAGTAGCTTGTCTGATTGTATTGATAGATAACAAGGCAACTCATTTGATAAAGGGTTTAATCTGCCTATTACCTTGACCTTATAAGGACTGTCAATTGACATATCCACATTCATATTAACGAGATCACCTGTAAGTGAGAAACCACCTTTTAGACCATATAAAGAACCGTCATAGTGATCGAGGTTATATTCAGACTTTGCGCCCTCACCTGTTAATTTGAAGTTTAGATTGTAATAGTCAATAAAATCCATTGAGCCTTTTAAAGAGGCTTTGCCTAATTGATGCTCAATGTCGATGGCTTTTACTTTTAGTAAAGATTGAGACCAGAAGACATCGACAAAGGCATTGAAATTACCAGTATCATAGCCATCCATGTAGTAGCGAGCATTCTTTAACTTTAAGTTATGCAGTGCTGCATCTAGTGGTAAAAAGATGTCATGGATTTTTTCGATGGCGCCATTGCCATTATCAAAGGTTAAGATCTCAGGTAAGTTATTAGGAGTGTCATCCTCTGACTCGTACTTTAAGTGAACTGTAGGATTGTAGATTTCACCTTTATCAACTGCAGCATAGTCTTTATAAGTTTGCAGTGACAAATCAGCTTTTTTAACTAAAACGTCTACAACAGATGACAAATAAGCAAAATCTTTAAGTTTTAACTTGTTAATAAAGATTTTTACAGGAATGTTGAGTCGAAAATCCTCACCATCATCTGTTTCATCATCAGATGAGGTGTCCTCAGAGTCTAACA
>OMZC01000111.1 GCA_900315395.1 uncultured Gammaproteobacteria bacterium | reverse complement strand
ATTGTCCGTACTTGTTTTTAAAGAACTTTTATAAAACTGCTTGAGTTTTATTTTTGCGTTGTCGTTCGTGACAACGGAAATGCATTATAGACTTTTTTTGATTGTTGTCAAATTATTTTTTACCTTTTCTTAATCTTTAACTCTTCAAAATTTTACACTTTGGCTTTCCTATGCTGTAAGAAGACCTTTAAATTTTTTTTAGATTTTCTATTTCAGACTTTTCTTTTTTACATCTGAAATTTCAGTAAGTTAGTTTTGTACGATATTCATTTTTAAAATCAATTAATGAGTTTAAAACTCCACCTTTAAAACTTAACTTATGTCTGAATTTCACAATTTTGTAGGAAAATAATACTGTTTCTTATGGAGGTGAACTTAGCTTTTTGTCTTGATAAAGGCTAGGCTTATCTAATTGTCGTCAGATACAGAATCTTTACTTAAAAATCCGTCTGTCTGTAATGACCACAGTTTTTTATAAAGTGAGTTATGAGCTAAAAGCTCTTCATGAGTGCCTGACTCTACTATCTGACCTTTATCTAAAACAATGATCCTGTCCATTCTCTTTAAGGTTGAAAGACGATGAGCAATAGCAATTACTGTCTTACCTTGCATCAGTTTTTCAAGATTCTCTTGAATGTACTTCTCGCTTTGAGAGTCTAAAGCTGAGGTTGCCTCATCTAAAATTAAAATTGGTGAGTTTTTAACAAGAACTCTAGCAAGTGCAATTCTTTGTTTCTGACCTCCTGAGAGCTTTACTCCCCTGTCGCCTACTACAGAGTCAAAGCCAGCTCCACCTCTGTAATCAGAAAGATTTTCTATAAAGTTTAGCGAGTCAGTTGCAATTGCAACTTCCTCTAACTCTGCTTTTTGCAGTTCGTCCTTTGCTCCATACTCAATGTTTTCACCTACAGTTCTGTGCATTAGTGAACTGTCCTGACTTACCATTGAGAATAAACTTCTTAAATCATCCTGAGTAAAATTCTTGATGTTCTGACCATCGATGGTGATAGCACCAGAATCTACATCATAGAATCTTAATAAAAGACTGATAAGAGTACTCTTACCGGCTCCAGATGGACCTACAATACCTAGCTTCTCACCGACTTTAATCTTTAAAGACAGATCATGAATGATCTCTACAGATTTTTTATAACCAAAAGATACCTTTGAAAACTCGATTTCTTTTTCAAATTTATCGATTTTTACAGGATCTTTAGGATCATTGACACTTACAGGTACTGATACAGTATGAATTCCATCATAGATCATGCCTAAGTTTTCAAAGATGGCACCTACTTCCCACATGATCCAGCGTGACATATTGATCATGCGGATAGCAATAGCTGTCGCTATCGCTATCGCGCCTGGTGTAACCAGGTAATTTGACCACAACCATAAAGAGAGCATTACTAAAGTGATGAGCAAGGTGTAGTTCATAAACTGCACACTTACATCAAACATGGTCAGAATTCTTAAAGCTTTATATTCAGTATGTCTGAACTCATCCATAGCGCTTTTAGCATATTGCTCTTCTTTGCCGTGACCGCCAAAAAGTTTTACTGTGGAAATATTGGTATAGCTGTCAACGATTCTGCCAACCATAGTTGAGCGTTGCTCAGACTGCTGCTTTGAGGCTTTTCTTAATTGTGGGATAAAGCAGATTAAAGAGGCTATATATAAAACTAGCCAGATTGCCAAAGGCAGACATAATGAGATATTGGCATTTGAGAGCATGATGAGCATGGTGGTGATATAGACAATCAAATGCACCATCACATCAATAAGTTTCATCACCGCAGTTCTTACAGCAACTGAAGTCTGCATTACTTTATTAGCTAAAGCTCCAGCATATTCATCATTGAAAAATGACAATGACTGATTTAACAAGTAAGAGTGCAACTGCCATCTTATCTGGTTTGAATAATTACCAGAAATGGTCTGATGAATTAACAGTGAATGCAAAACTGAAGCTACAGGTAAAATCACACCTGCACACAAAATCATGACTAAAATAGAAGTGCCATGTAGTGCAATAAAGTTATGAGGTGAGGATGAGGAGGTCCAGTCAACAACTAGACCTAAACATACAAAGAATAGAGCTTCACCTATAGCAATAATAGAATTTAGAATTGATGCAGCTATGAAAAAGCCACAGAGACCCTTTGTGAAAAAGAGAATGAATTTTACAGGATTCTTAGGAGGAGTACCTTCATTTCGCTTAGGAAATGAAGGCACAAGATTTTCAAAAAAGCTGAAGATGCTCTTTAACATAGCAAGTCAGACTATTTTTCCATTGACTGCATGATATCGTTGATACGATTGCTTGCAACGTCGATATGTCTTGCAATACTTGCTACATGGTTAGGTAACATAGCATCACCACTTAAGTTACCGCCTGCTACTACATACCATGGGTTAAAGTTTCTGATGTAATCTAATCTGTCTAAGGCAGCCTGTACGTTTTCAGCACCACCTCTTACTACAACTTCCTTATCAACTGCGATGATGCCTCTTAGAACATCATCTACGACAGCAGCAATACCTTTAGCAAAGTAGATGTTATTATCACTGTCAAAGTGGCTGATCTTTTCGTTGTTTAAAGTACCTAAAGCATACTCTAACATCTGTGAGCAGTACTTTAAGATTGAATAAACATCATCAGTTTTTACGTTATAGACACCGGCGTTCTTAGCTCCAGAATCTACAGAGGCTGCCCATGATTTCCAGTTACGGATGCCTTCTTTGTATTTACCTTCAGCATCATAGACAAACCAGAAGCCCCAGACTTCACTTGAGTATACAAAGTAACGTGAAGTTGCATCGACTAAACGAGGATCCATGGTGTCGTTTTTACCATAGCGTGAAGCAGTTTTAGCCACGATGTCAGATGCAGGACGGGTAGCGTAAATCACACCCTTCTGGTATGAAGTGATGTTATCTAAAATCTTTGGTACAAAAAGCAGATCATTTGGGATCCAGCCAAAGAATGAATCTAACTCGGTCTCAAGGCTGTGAGTTACAGCATCAGCTAGGATCATTGCTTTGTCTTGATCGGTAGCATTATCGCCTAAGTCAGGGGCAGTGTAATGCTCAGGACAAGTTGAAGAAACTAAACCGACAGCTAAAACATATAGGACATAGATACCTACAATACCTAAAATGATTTTACCGACAAGGCCTGTCTTAGAATTTAGTTTGAAATTTGGTTTATGAAAGTTCATTTGATTATCCAAATATTACTAGGCTTACAGTATTAGCCCTCAACTAATTATACAAAAAAATTGTTAGTCATGCCGTAAATGAAACGTTTTATCTACAATATTGTTCTAATATTGTCACCTAACTTTTCATCTAATATTTCAAAAGCAATATTTATTTATAAATCAATAAGTAATATCAGTGTTCAGGCAAATTTTGATATTGTAAAGCCTACTTTGAGAGCATGTGTTTTACTAAAATTGGTCTTGATACAAACTGATTTAAGTAGATAGCATATGGATTGACGATATTAGTATCGTCATATGGATAGAAAGAGTCCATCTTCACCTGATGAGCTCTTAGCATTTCACTCAATCCCATCTCATATTTTTTGATGATCTCAGTCTTGCTCTTAATTCTCTTGATTCCTAAGATAAATTTTGCAAAGTAATTTGAGCTAAAGATCTTTTTATCAAGGACTAGGAAGTAACTTTGCAAATGCGGATTTTTAGTCCATTCATATTTGTGCTTTTTAATCTTTTTACCAAAGCCATAGGTTGCCATGCACATAGCATAGGCATCAGAGTCTTTTGCTTTAGTAAAGATCTCTTTTAAGTCTTCACTGTTACCTACAAAATCAACACTGTCATTACAGATTAAAAGAGAATCGACTTTATCTAGTACCTTGTTATCTAACAGATATTGATAGCCTCTTTTATAAGAGCCAAAGTCATATTCTTGATGTCTTTTAATGATGATATAGTCACAATGCTCTTTTAGTTTCTCAACTGTCTCAGGTAGAGCTTTACTGTCAGCAACATAGACAATGACATCACAGAACTCTCTTAAGGACTTTAAATAGTTAAGTGTATTTTCTGAGACTAAGCCATCCTTTGTAAAGGACGCAAAAAGACATGCTCTTTTATGCTTATAGTCAATTTTTTCAAGATCTGTTACCTTTTCTTGAACTTCAATGGCATTTTCAGGGAACACAGGTAACTTTTTGAATTTTACAGATACACTCTGACCTAAGAGAGTGTATTGAGTTCTACCGTTGAACTTCTTAATTGAAAACAGCTTTTCTAATAATGAGAGTTTTACTGTAGGTACAATACCTAACTTTTTAGCTGTTTTTAAATCCTGAGGATAGAACTTTTTTGAAATCTCTTTTGCCCTGCCTTTATCAAAGCACAATCTTTCATTTACAGCAAAAGCTACCTTTTGCCCTTTAGCTAAAAGGCTCTGATAGAGAACTTGAGTTACAAAATTGCAATTAAGTTTATTTGAAATGTCTTTTATAAGCTCTGCTCTGCAAAGCACACAGTTTTCAAGATCATGCTCTGAAGGCTTTTTGTTATAAACAGTGTAGAGTTTGTAATTCTCTTTAGGTGAAAGTAACTCATCTTTAGTTACAACTTTATTGTCATGTAAGCCTAAGATTAAAGCACCTGTATTCTCATCTAAGGCATTTTTTGCATACTCAAAGAACTTTAAAGATGGAAGTAAGGTTTGTGGCAGAACCATGAGGTACTTATCATTTAGATCTTCAACAGAACTTTGAAGCTTTGCAATTAAAGTGCTGTTGAAGGTTAATGACTTAATACTTACTTTTACCTGAGTCTTACTGTCTTCATCAAAGCAAGAGCCTTTTAAACTCTTTTGAGAGTTTAAATTTAGGTATCTTATTTCATCAATGCACTCTACCTTTGAAAGATACTTTTCTAATTTTGTTTTGTAGTTTGAATTGTCATCAGTTAAAACTACCAGCAAAGTGTATTTCATAAATTTGATCCCAAAATAGCTTTGATCCCAAAATAACAATAAAGCCTGCATATTATAGTGCAGGCTTTAGAGATTTTGCTTAAATTGTAAGCTTGATTACTTCTTTACAACAGCAGTGATTGCAGCTACAACCTTGTCGATGTTGTTGGTGTTGATACCAGCAACACAGATACGGCCTGAGCCTACAATGTAAATACCGAAGTCTTTACGTAATGCTTCAACCTGATCTTTATCAAGACCAGAGAATGAGAACATACCGTTCTGCTCGTTGATGAAGTCGAAGTCACCAGCACCTGCAGCCTTTAACTTCTCTGATAATAGTGAACGCATCTGGTGGATACGATCTCTCATACCCTTTAACTCTTCTTCCCACTGAGCACGTAAGTTCTTGTCTGAAAGAATGGTAGTAACAACTTTCTCACCATGTGCTGGAGGGTTAGAAATAGCAGTACGAACTGAAATCTTAACCTGAGATAGAACCTTAGCTGCAGTCTCAGCATCTGCTGATACAACAGTTAACACACCAACACGCTCATTGTATAGACCGAAGTTCTTTGAGAATGAGCTTGCGATTAACATTTCCTTGTTGTACTTAGCGATAGTACGAACACCGAAAGCATCCTCATCGATACCACTACCAAAGCCCTGGTAAGCAAAGTCGATGAATGGAATTAACTTCTTGTCTGCGATGAATTTAGCGATCTGCTCCCACTGCTCATGGGTAGGATCGATGCCAGTTGGGTTATGGCAGCAAGCGTGCATTAAAACAACATCACCTTCTTTAGCCTGTGATAATGTCTCTAACATTCTGTCAAAAGCTAAGTTGTGGTTTGCTCTGTCGTAGTATGGGTAACGCTCGAACTTTAAGCCAGCTGATTTTGCAATCTGATAGTGGTTAGCCCAAGTTGGATCAGAAATCCAAATGGTGCTTGCAATGTTCTGCTGATGTAAGAAATCTGCGCCAATACGTAATGCACCGGTACCACCTGGGCAGTGGCATGAAACAGCTCTACCACCGTCTACTAACTCAGAACCTGCACCGAAGATTAACTCACGTGCTAAACGACCATACTCAGGAAGACCTGTGATAGGTAAGTATGATTTGGTTTCTTCAGTTTCTAATAAAACTTTCTCAGCTGCCTTTACGCAGTTTAGAATTACAGTCTTACCATCGTTGTTCTGATATACACCAACACCTAAATTTACCTTATCCTTGTTAGGATCTTTCTTGTATGCATCAGTTAAACCTAAGATTGGATCTGCAGGAGCAGCTTCTATACGATCAAAAAACATGTTTTCACCTGTTAACAATAAAATTTGATTCACTATATCACAAAAAATAAGATCTTAAATATTCTCTAAAAACGATCCAAAAGTGTGAATTATGCTTTCAAAGCTGGCTTTTGAACCTTTTTCTTCATGTAATTTATGCGGTAGTTACGCTTTGCAGCCTTGATCCAGCCTTTAGTTTTCCATCTGATCAGCATGATCACACCACGGGCACACTCATCACAGCAGAAACCAATCCATACACCTAACAGGCCCATATGCATATAGACACCTAAGAAGGTACCGATGGTAACTGAAATACCCCACATTGAAATTACTGCCATCATTACAGGGAACTTGGTGTCACCTACTGCTCTTAATGAGTTGATAATGATGATATTTAAGATTCTGCCTACTTCCATCACTACAGATACATAGAAGATAGGTCTTGCCATTGCAAAGACTCTAGGATCATCTGTAAAGATTGAGAATACGGTGTTACCTAACCAGAATGGGATGTTAATTGAAAGTAATGCTGTAATTAACATACCAATCTTTACTGAGTGTAAAAGCTGCTTGTTAGCAAGGCTGAACTTCATGGCTCCAGCATAATGTGAAACCAGAATTTCTGTACCCATACCTACAGAAATTGAGAACAGCATGATTAGACCGCACATCTGGAAGTAAATACCCTGTGTAGCTAA
>OMZC01000071.1 GCA_900315395.1 uncultured Gammaproteobacteria bacterium | reverse complement strand
TTACCTGAACCACTTTACAACTTTGTGACGTAGTTCAAATGGTGTTGTTGCCATACTGACAAAACTTGTTTAGAATAAGAATAAATTTAGGCTAAGATTATCCCCTCTAGATGAAGAGCATGCTCTTGAAGTATGTAACTGAAAATAGTTAATGGATAGTTTATAACTATGTTTGGTGTATCTATGCCCTGTGTAACTATGCTTGGCTTAACTAGGAATTTTGAAATGATAAAAAGAGCTTTTCTAAGATCTTTCTTACTTTTACTTACTGTATATGCGCTGTATGTTCCTAATACAGCTTTTGCATTATCCTTTAAAGCTGATGGCTTTGCTGTTTCAACTATTGATAATGCTACCTTTAACAGAATGAAAGGTAAGACTTATAAAGATGACTGTACTGTGCCTTTATCAGAGCTAAGGCATGTCAAAGTGTTATACAAGACCATTGATAATAAAACCATGCATGGAGAGATCATCTGTAACAAGCATATTGCAGATGATGTAGCTGAGATCTTCTACGAACTGTACAAAGCAAACTATCCAATTGAAAGAATAAAACTCATGGATGATTACAACGCTGATGATGAAACTGCTATGAGAGATAACAATACCTCCTCTTTTAACTTCAGATTCATCTCTCACTCCACCAAAGTTTCAAAGCATGGCTTAGGCTTAGCTGTTGATCTTAATACTCTCTACAATCCATTTGTGTTAACTGTAAACGGTAAGTTACATGTAGAACCTGCTACTGCTTTAAAGTATGTAGATAGAAGTAAGAACTTTAACTATAAGATTGATGAAAACGATCTTGCCTATAAGCTCTTTACAAAGCATGGTTTTGAATGGGGTGGTCACTGGAAGACTCGTAAAGACTATCAGCACTTTGAATTGCCTGATGCTAAAGTCAAAGCTCTTTATCCAAATAACAAGTAAAAATGTCAAAACCAAAATAAAAGCCACTGAACTTTTGCTTTTGCATACGTTCAGTGGCTTGATTAAAGCTTAAGAGATTAAGCTTTTTATAACTTTACTTACTGCTGGCCTTTTAACTCAAGACGAGCTTTTTCAATATCAGCAGGATTGATGTTTACAGACTCTTTTCTCTGAGGCTTAATCAGGTCACACTTTTTAACATCTTCCATACCTTTTTCTTCAGATACCTCATGGATGCTAGCGCCGCCTACAAATACACCTAATTTGATGTTCTGACGCACAAAGTAGTTCTTATTAGCTTCAGTGTTAATTAAGATCTGATTATTACCAAACTCAGACTCAGTTGAAATTACGTGTTCACCAGGCTCAATCTGTTCAACTAAGAAGGTGTGCTTCATTAGCTGACCTACATATAAACCATCGATAAAGATAGCTTTCTTTAAAGCCTGACCTACGAAATGATTTGGTCTGTACACATACAGCTGACTCTTTGAAGAGTCTTCGATGTTAAATTCTTTGGCTTTCTCACAGTCAGCACTTGAAGCTAACTCTACTGAGGTACAGCCAGTGAATAACCAAGCTACAGTAAGGCTTAGTACGAGTAAATATTTTTTCATAGTGTTTTCTCATGTTGTTATAAGGAGAGTGGCTATTGTAGCTTATGGTAAAGATTTTAGATATGGGTGATGAGCATTTATTTATGCTGTAAGGATTGCTCCTTGATAAGGTCTACTACACTTTATGATTAAAGCTATGCAAAGAGACATGAGCTTTAATAGAATTGAAAAATTCAGTCATGATATACACTTAGAGCATGCCTAAAAGTCCTTTTTTCTTGTATAAAAAGGTCATGAGATTTAAAATACAAGCAGTATTTTTAATGGAGAATTACAGTGTTTTCTCAGACATGTATCAATGCCGGAGTTAGAGTTTTAAAAGAAGAAGCTCAAGCTCTTTTAGATCTTGTACCAACAATTGGTGATAATTTCGTTAAAGCCTGTCAAATCATGATGGACACCAAAGGTAAGGTGATCCTCACAGGTGTAGGTAAATCAGGTCATGTAGCAACAAAGATTGCATCTACCCTAGCAAGTACCGGTACTCAAGCTTTCTTCGTGCAGGCTGGTGAAGCAGCCCACGGTGATTTAGGTATGATTGGCAAAGATGATACTGTAATTGCTATCTCTAATTCAGGCGAAGGTTCTGAATTAAAAGTATTAATTCCTATTCTAAAGCGTCGTCAGATCCCCTTAATTGCAATTGTTGGTAACGTTGAGTCCTCTTTAGGAAAAGCTGCAAATGTAACTTTATCAGCTCACGTTGAGCGTGAAGCTTGCCCATTAAACTTAGCTCCTACATCAAGTTCTACTGCAGAACTGGCAATCGGTGATGCTTTAGCTGTAGCTTTAATTGAAGCTCGCGGTTTTACAGAGCGTGACTTTGCAATGAGCCACCCAGGTGGAGCTTTAGGTCGTCGTCTTTTAGTTCATTGCCAGGATGTAATGCACAAAGGTTCAGAGATCCCTGTAGTCAATGAAAGAGTAAGCCTCAAAGATGCTTTATTTGAGATGACTCAAAAGACTTTAGGCTTTATCTGTATTGTTAACGACAACCATGAATTAGTTGGTGTCTATACAGATGGTGACTTAAGACGTTCACTCGAGAAAGGCGCTACTATCAAAGATTGTATTGCTACTTTAATGAGTAAAAATGTTCGTGGTATTGTAAAGCAGGAAACATTAGCTGCTGATGCTCTAGCCATGATGCACAATCTAAAAATCAATTCTTTAGTTGTAACTGATGATAATAACCACCCTATCGGTGCTTTTAACCTGCACGATTTAATGCGTGCCGGAATTATCTAATTACAAAAACTTACAAAGGAACTTTTATGAGCCAAGATTTAAAGACTTTATTTACAGGAAAGGTTACTGTTGTAGGCGATGTAATGCTCGACAGCTATTGGAAAGGTCCTAGCAGCAGAATTTCACCTGAAGCACCTGTACCTGTTGTAAAAGTTCAGGATAGAGAAGAAAGAGCAGGTGGTGCTGCCAACGTTGCAATTAACATTGCTTCATTAGGTGCTCCTTGTAACCTCGTAGGTATCGTCGGTGAAGATAAGAATGCTGAAATTCTTGAGAAGATCGTACGCGATCACGGCATCAGCCCTGATTTTGTACTGACCGATGAGCATCCTACTATTACCAAGCTTAGAGTTTTAAGCCGTAATCAGCAGTTATTACGTTTAGATTTTGAAGACTCATTCTCTGATCTTGATGAGAACAAGATCTTAAAATCATTTGAAGACTCAATTAAAGATTCTAAAGTTGTGATCTTTTCAGACTACGGTAAAGGCTCATTATCAAGCGTCTCAAAGATGATTGAAATTGCAAATAAAAAAGGCATTGCAACTTTAATCGATCCTAAAGGCACAGACTTTGAAAAGTATTCTGGTGCTACCCTGTTAACCCCTAATATGTCAGAGTTTGAAGCTGTAGTAGGTAAAGTAAAAGACGATGACGATTTAGAGAAAAAGGCTTTAGCTTTAATTGAAAAATGTAAGCTAAAGATGCTTTTAGTTACCCGTTCTGAAGACGGTATGTCTTTAGTAAGACCTGGTTTAAAAGCCGTTCATCTTCCAACCTATGCACGTGAAGTTTACGATGTAACTGGTGCAGGTGACACTGTGATCGGTACCTTAGGTACCTGTTTAGCAGCAGGCTTAGATATTGTTACAGCTTGTGAATATGCAAACTGCGCAGCTGGCATCGTTGTAGGTAAGATTGGTACTTCAACAGCTTCTCCTGAAGAGCTTATGAGCGCTTTAGGTAAGAGCTCTCCTAATCTTGATGAAGGTGTTGTCTCTGAAGATGAGCTCTGCAAGTTAGTGCGCAGATTACAGAGCGAAGGACAAACTATTGTCATGACCAACGGTTGCTTTGATATCATCCACCCAGGTCATGTAACCTACTTAAAGCAGGCTAAAGCTTTAGGTAATAAACTGATTGTCGCTGTAAACTCAGATGCTTCTGTATCACGTCTAAAAGGTCCTACACGCCCTATTAACAAACTTGAAGATAGAATGACAGTACTCTCAGCCTTAGGCAGTGTTGATTATGTAGTATCTTTTGATGAGGATACTCCACAGAAACTAATCTCAAGAGTATTGCCTGATATCTTAGTTAAAGGCGGCGACTACAAGGTTGAAGAGATTGCAGGACATAAAGAAGTATTAGCAAACGGCGGTAAAGTTATCATCATTCCATTTGTAGATGGTTGCTCTACTACTTCAATTGTTAAAAAGATCAAAGCTCAAAGTTAAGTATTAACAGGAATTTAAAATGGCAGAACAGTCATTTACCATAAATCCAGGCATTACCGAGATCAACTACCCTACAGCTCGTGCTCTAATTGATTCTGGACAATGTCTGTTAATTGATGTCAGAGAAAAAGAGGAATATGACAATGGTTTTATTCCTCCTGCTGTAAACTTATCTGTAAATGACATCAATAAGGAAACTGCTTCAAAGATTGCACCTGATGTAGCTAAACCTATTATCATCTACTGCAGAACAGGTCGTAGAACCAAAGATGCTGCTAAAAAGTTAGTAGCTCTAGGTTACTACTATGTACTTGATATGGGCGGTATCATGAACTGGCCATATTCAATTACCTATCCTTAAAGCTAAAACGCTGCTGTTTTATTAGCAGGTAAGAAAAAGCGAAGATATAAAAGAGATTCAATGGATTTTAAAGAGTTTCACCAATCATAAATCAGACTCAGCCATTGAATCTTTACTAAAGACAGCTAGCAAGGCTACTCACATAAGCAGGTCACATAAAACAGATCACATCACATAAACAGCTCTCACATACAACTCCCCTGGCATCAAGATCTTTCAAGATAAAAGCCCTTAACACAGGAGAGGTTATTCTGTGAAGGAGTCGCTAAAAAAGAGTAGCTGAAAAAAGTCGCTCAAAGAAAAGTAAAGTTAAGTAAGGCATTAGACCTTACTACTTTCCTAATTTTGATATGCCTCAATTACACATGAGTGTTGCTTGGTTTTAGAGTCGTAGTTAATGCCGATTAAAAGAATATTGTCAGTGTATTCTTTTACTCTTGAAACATAGTCTCGATCTTTTATCTGCTCAAGTGCTACCTTTGCACTTGCATCTTTTTTTAGCTCAATGATTAAGGCGGGCTTACCGTTTTTTGAAACTTTTTTTGGTAAATAGACGATATCAGCAAAACCTTTTCCCGTTGGAAACTCATTTAAAGGAGCTAAGTAATCTTTCTCTGCAGCAAGATACGCCATTAAGACTACATAGCGTAAGGCGCTTTCATTGTTATACTCAATAACTGGTACTTTGTTTTCATGTACTTTAGCTAATAGATTGGCTACAGTTTCTGTGTCATGACTGTATGTTGCAGTTAATATCTGATCTGAAAGTTTTAAAGCACTCTCATACTGAGGCCAGTGATTATCTCTTACGGAATGGAGAAGCTCTCTACGAGTTTCTTCATTCGGAACATAAATAGTATCATCTTCTTCATTGTAACCTAGGTAACCTAAATGGACTAAATAGACGTAGATAGAATCTTTGTTCGGAAAAGTTTTCTCAGCTGTATTAAAACTATCAATATCATAAATTTTAATTGAGGTTCCTGAGCAAAGTTTAATGATATCTTCTTTAAGTCCTTCAAAATTCTGATTGATAGCATCTTTTACAAGACCATATGCAGAGGATTGAGTCCAATAATTACTAAATTTCTTAAGTGTTATCAGTTTTTTGATTGAACAAGGATTATAGAGCTCATATGCTCCGACTTTATATCCGTCATACCAGAATTTTGTGGTTTCAAAATCAAGGTGATATTTTTTACACAGTGTCTCTACTTCATCCTCTGTAAAACCATAGTATTGAGAAAAATCTCCAGAACTTAAGATTGTATATTCATTAAAGTTGTTTAATGCTGACTGAGTGTTGTACCTTGCAATAGGTAAAATACCTGTCATGTAAACTAATTCAACATAACGTTGAGCCCTGTTAGCCTTAAACAAATCTCTTAAAAGCTTAATAAAATCCTCATGTAGCTTTGAGTTATTTGGGTATTCTCTAAAGACAAAATCCCACTCATCAATAATAAAGATAAATCTCTTGCTTAAACAACGAACAGCTTCTGGCAAGGAATAACTTTTATCTTTGTCAAAGCAATCAGGATAGGTATCTTTTAATTCTGAGACAACATCATTATCCAAATTCTCAAGATACTTATTTCCATTGCCTTTGTCATCAGCAAATTCCATCATATCTAGATAGATAACATCATGCTGATTTAGGTGTTTTTCAAAATCAGGAGAGGAAGCAATTTTTAAATCAGAGAATAATGCCTTTGAATCGCATCCTTTTGAGTAATAAGCATTGAGCATATTAAGGGTAACACTCTTACCAAAACGTCTTGGTCTTGTGACACAAATAAACTGCTCTTCGGTGTCGATAACCTGATTAGTTAAAGTAATTAACTCTGACTTATCTACATACTCAGAGTTTCTTACTCTTTGAAAAAGGCGATTATCAACATTGACGAACATAAAATTCTCTCTTGAATTAACAAGCTTATCCATGATTTGGAATCTCCTTTATTATAGCAATTAAAATAAATAAGATGCCTATGCTCTCATGCGTTTTGAAAGCACCTGCTAAATTAGTGGCAAAAAATGCAATTTTTAGGGAGTTTTTATAAAAATACTTTTATAAAGATCTTGTATAAGCTGAGAAAGGCCAAATCAGAGTTATGTAAGGAATTGAGGTTGCACTGAGAATCGTGCTGAGGATATGGTGAAGACTGGGAATAGATCCCCTTTTCGGCAATTTTTTTGTAAATTCCCCTCTTTTAAGTTCTAATTTGCGCTTTCAATTATATTAGCCCTATGTGGAAACAGAACCTTTGTCAATAACTTTTTTAACTTTATTTAAGACTC
>OMZC01000023.1 GCA_900315395.1 uncultured Gammaproteobacteria bacterium | reverse complement strand
TTAAACACTGGCTACAACATCATTGTGATCGCGATCTATGCGTGTTGTCGCCATAAAAATATAATTACTACCAAAAAAGTGTTTTCGTTATCAAAACCAATAAAAAGTCAGCTGTTATTAGCTATGCAGATAGAAAAAAGTATACAGCTTTTGGCGAAGGTGATGAGGTTTGGGAGATGGATCCCATTATGTCTCAAAGATTGATCCGCTCTATCAATGACTTTTTTGATGAAAATCAATCCAAAATAGAAAGCGGAAAAATTTCTCCTTTATTTGAAAAACGCATTATTCAACCTATTTCAGACTACAACAATCTTGAATATGAAGTTGAGAAAGAATCATCTTTTAGTAGTGATAGATTTAATTACAGCAGATATGAGATTGTATCTAGTACTGCTAAGAAAAAAATCTATTCTTTTTTCTCAAATTCTTTTGACCCTGAATCAGAATTATTTTCTTCAGGAAGCAAAGTTTGTGTCGAAACAAATATAAAAATAAATGATGAAGAAAAAAGAACAATTTTAGGCAGTGTTGTAGATAAAGAACTTGTTGATGAAGGTGTCGCTCTCAAAGTAGAATTTATCGAGCAATTTGATAATTCTATATTGAACGAAAGTGATGGCAATATTTATCCTCAAGCTAATGACACCCAGAAAAAAGTAAGAGACGTTGTAATACGAAAAATTAGAAATCATGCAATAGAATCTAAATATATGTATGATTTCTTCTCTAATTTCTCAACTCAAGGGTATGAGCCTCAAGAAGGTTGGGCTGAATTTCATGAAGAATTGATGTCTAAAAAATATCCTCCAAATGAATCTCAAATGGAGGCTATTAAAAAAGGTATCGAAACAAAAGATATTCAGCTAGTGTTAGGTCCTCCAGGTACAGGTAAAACCACAGTTATCGTTTCTTGGATTGAATACTTTATAAGACACGGAAAGAGAGTTTTAATTTCATCACAAAACAATTCTGCTGTTGATAATGTATTAGAAAGAGTTGGCAAAAATCCTGATGCAAGAATTATCCGTATTGGTAATATGGATAAAATACAGGAGAACTGTAAGCAGTTTTCTATTGACTCTCAAATAGGTAAAACATCTGAATTCTACCAAAAGAAAATTAATGACAACTTGAGCAAAATCCCTCAAGATTTGATCTTGATTTCTGAAACGATTGAGAAAATTGATAAATGTAAGGATGACTATGCCGAGCTTGACCAAAGTTATAGTCTTCTAGAGAAGTTCAAACCAAAGATAAATAAAGCAATTTCAGTTCTAAACAAGATCTATGATAAAACTAGTGATTTGATTCAGGAGATTGTAGAGAAAAAAGAACTGAATAGAGGCAATGAATACCAAATCAATGAAATTTACAAAAAGAATATCTTCCTTATCATCTATTTTTATCCTAGGGTTTTAGCTCTCAAGTTAAATTTAAAATGGAATAATTTTGTAATCAAATCATTAGTAAAACGTCGTAATAAACTTGTGTCGGCATATAACAAGCAGTCGGCTAGCGTCCAGTCCTTACTTAATATTCCTGAGTACTTATCAGTAAAGAATTTAATCAGAAGTAAGTTATCAAAATTTGCGAATAATAATTTTCAAATTGATTTTAATACTCCGTTATACGACAAACCTTATATTTCGATACAGTCTCAAAGAGGTTTTTCTTCTGGTGCTTATGATGATCTGATTAACTACAAATATCAGCTTATTAAACTTCAAGATAGATTTAAAAAGATCGAAAAGGCTCTTCAAGATTGGAAAGATGCAATCTTATCCAAAAACAGTGATGTCGTATCAGATCTTGTAATTCAAAATTCAAATGTAGTTGGCGCAACTTGTGTTGGAATAAATACTCAAAGGCGCTTCTTAAATTTAAATTTTGATGTCTCAATCATAGATGAGAGCGGTCAAATTCAAATTCATAATGCAATTATTCCAATGACAAGATCTCGTAAAACTTTAATGTTAGGTGATCATCTGCAGATTCCTCCAATGGCTAACGATGAAGTTGTAGCACTTTGTAAGCAGAGTAATGTAAAAACAGATCTGCTAGAAATGAGTTTCTTCGAGTATCTATTTAAATCACTTGAAAATAGAAGAGGAGGACCTAAACCTTGTCCTAATATAACTAGGTTAAATGAACAATTTAGAATGCCTGGTAATATTTCTGATGTTATATCTGAATGGTTTTATGAAGGTAATTACCATGCAAGATATGACATGAGTAAGTGGAAACCTATTATTCAGGGCACAAATTCTCCTCTAATAATGATTTCAACAAGTGATGTGAATAATAGAGAAGAGCAAGGACCTAATGAATCAAAAGATAAATCTCCAGGATATTGCAATCCTCTAGAGGCTAAGCTTATTGCCGATATAGTTGCAAAATTGTATAAGTCTGATCCTGACTTTAACAGTGAAATGATCGGTGTTATCTCTGCATATGGTAAGCAAGTAAGACTTATTAGAAGCGAAATAAGAAAGAAGTTACGAAAAGAACAAATAAAAATTACTGATGCACAAATTTTTAGTATTGCAGCTTCATTAGATAGTTTCCAAGGTCAGGAAAGACCTTTGATCATATATAGCTCAACACGAAGCTCTAGACGAAAGCCAGAGAACAAAGCTCGAGTTGGTTTTATGAAAGAGTTAAGACGATTGAACGTTGCATTTACTAGATGCCAAAGACAATTAGTGATTATTGGTGATTTAGATTATTTAACATCTTGTAAATATGAGGAACTCGATCCTGAAACAGGGGAACCAATACCTAACAAGAGCGAGAAGAAATACGCTGAATTTATGGGCAAGATGGTTGCTCAAAGTAAGAGTGACAAAGGCGAATTTTACAAGTATACAGATTTCTGTAAAGCAGTGGAGTTATAAATGGCATTAGAAGACGATTTTAAAATATTTAAAAAGTGTTGCCCTTCGCTGTTTAACAATGGAAGAGAAGTTAAGGTATTCAAGCAATTTGAATGTCCAATTTCCATTCTTGAGGCCAATGTTAAAGAATACGTTGTTGACGAATATGAAAGTGCTGAATTACTAATTTTGAGATTATTCGATGCTGGTATTAAAGCTCCAAGAGTTATATCTGAGTTATCAGGTATTAACATAAACATGGTAAAAAAACTTTTGGCATCAGAAGTATACTCTTATGGTCACATTAGTAGTGAAACAGAAGAACTAACAGAAGCAGGAAAACGTACATTAGCAGAAAATAATTCTAGTAAAAAAGTCTTTCAATATGCTCTGTATGATGTAAAAAGAAATTTACAGGTTGAGTCTTTAACTGGAACAATTATCAAACCTGAAGCAGAGATCTTTCCTCTAAAAATGAAGATCTACAATGAGAAGTTTGATCCAAATTTTTTCCCTAAGGGATCCGTAGTTGTAGATGACGAATTCTCAAATGAAATCAACAGAAATTTACAGTATTACGTTGATCATGACTATTTAAAAGATGGCAATACGATTGAGTCTATAGGGGACTTTATATCTCGTGAAGTTAGATATAGAAAAGCATACTTCGTTTATATGGATGGTTTTAGTTATCCATTTATAGCCTTACCTTATCGCAAAGAAGTCAACAACCGCTATGTTAATGCTATTGAACCTACAGCCATAGCATTCTCTGATTCTAAATATGTGAAGGATGCTCAAGACGATGAATCTTATCTAATAAGAAATGATTCCAAGTTTTTCTATATAGCGCAGTACCTTGCGGCTTTTGCTGATTTGTAAAAGATATAAGTGTGTTGACGTCAAATAGCACAAATACTTAAGGATGCAATGATTATTGTTACAGGTGATCTGCACAGAGATTACGATATTAAAAAATTAGATGAAATCGCTAGGATTTCGAATCATCCTTCAATTGTTCTAATAGCAGGTGACTTTGGAGGAATATGGAATCAATGCTCAAAAGAAAATGATGGGACAATTAAGTTACATCAAAAAGATATGGATTTCATAAAGAGTTTAAGCAAGTACCCTTTCAAAATAATCTCTTGCCTAGGAAATCACGAAAATTATGATGTAATAAATCAGCTTCCTCGTGTTGATGCTTATGGTGGTCAAATTATAAAACTATCAGACAACGTTGAATTGTTAGATCGAGGTTATGTTTATGAGCTAGATGGATATAAGTTTCTAAGCGTTGGCGGTGCTATGTCAATGGATAGAAGATATCGAATTGAGCACAAGTCATATTGGAGCGAAGAAACAATAACTGAAGCTGATATTGTTAGAGCGATCTCATCTCTTAAAGCTGTTAACAACAAAGTAGATTTTGTTTTAACTCATACATGTCCATCAAGCATTTTAGAAAAAGAGCTATCTCTATCTAGAAATGCAGATCCTGACTATATCAGTAAATTAAAGTTTGCTTTAGAAAATGATCCATCCGTTAAATTATTGGAATCATTAAAACATAAAATCAATTTTACTGAATGGTATTTTGGTCATTTTCATGTGGATAGAGATGTTATAAGTGAAAATGGTCACAAATACTGTTGTTTGTTCAACTCTTGGAAAAAGATAAATTAGAACTCAGGTCTTAATGATTATTTAATGGTATGTTTGTTTACAACGCTTATTAGAAAAGACGCCTAATAAAGCAATGCAGCTCTGTTAGGCGTATTAGCCTTGATAATTTTAGATTATTGATCTCTTTGATCTTCAACTCGGCGGGTCTTCTTCTCACTTCTAGCTAAAGTGCCAACAGGTGCAATAGCAACATGAGGGGTTACACCTAACTTAGATTTAGCAAGTTTTGCAATTGTCTGAGCGGTCTTACCAAAGTCAACTCTACCTTCAGCTTCAGCAGTAATGTGGAGCACATCCTTGTGAGTATCAACATCACGAGCAAGAATAATTCTATATTCACTGCCCACACCATCAACCATACCCAGAATGCCTTCAATCTGGCTTGGGAACATGTTAACGCCGTGGATCTTGAACATATCATCGCTTCGACCCTGAATAATATCAAGACGAGGGAACTTGCTACCACATGAGCATTCACCTGGAATAATTCTTGAAAGATCATGAGTTCTAAAGCGTAATAGAGGAGCACCTTCTTTTACTAGAGTAGTGATTACAATTTCACCAGGCTCACCATCAGGAACTCTCTTACCAGTCTCAGGATCAATGATTTCGATATATACGTAATCATCCCAGTAATGCATACCGTTTTCAGCATCACAGCTAATGCCGATACCTGGACCGTAGATCTCGGTTAAACCATAGATATCGTAAAGTTTAATACCTAAGTTCTTTTTGATGGTGTTACGCATCTTTTCGCTCCAGCGCTCAGAACCAATAACACCTTTCTTTAAAAAGATCTGGTCACGAATGCCACGACGGGTAATTTCCTCAGATAACAGGAGGGCATATGATGAGGTTGCACATAGAACTGTTGATTTTAAGTCCATCATCATGGTTAGCTGTTTATCAGTGTTACCAGGACCCATAGGTACAGCCATAGCACCTAACTTTTCACAACCTGCCTGAAAACCAATACCAGCTGTCCACAGCCCATAGCCTGGGGTTATTTGTACTCTATCTTCTTTGGTAACACCTGCTGTTTCATAGCAGCGAGCAAACATAGTAGCCCAATCATCAACATCCTTCTTGGTATAAGGAATGATTACAGGTCGACCTGTAGTACCAGATGAAGAGTGAATTCTAACAATCTCACTGTCATCTACAGCCTGAATACCTAAAGGGTAGGCAAATCTTAAGTCGTCTTTGCATGAGAAAGGGATCTTGTCAAAGTCGTCCTGGTTCTTACATTCTGTAATACCCAATTCACGATACTTTTTGCCATAGAAGCTGTCTGATTTAATCAGTCTTTTAATTTGCTTGTCTACTAGTGACAGCTGTTTTTCATTGAGCAGCATATTCTTCACCTACTTTTAATCCTGCAGCAAAAGCTTTCTTGTTGACCTCAACAAACTTTGCTTTAACTTTTTGTTCGATTTCTAAAATCATGGAGTCTTTGCTAATACCTAAAAGACCAGCACCTGTAGCTACTCCAAGAATAATGATGTTAAAGAATTTGGATGAACCAAATGGTCTGCAAATTTCATCAGCATCTACCACACAAGTTTTAACGTTATGTGATTTTAAAAACTCAATCATCTCTGTACCGTCATAACCGGTATCTTTTAAAGATTCGGTGATCGGTTTTACAGGATGAGAATTTACAATCACACTTCCACCAATTTTTAGAAAGTGTAAATTGCGTACAGCTTCAGCAGGCTCAAAGGCTAAGATCAAGTCAGCCTTACCATCAGGAATTAAAGGTGAGAATGCCTTATCACCGATTCTGACATGGCTTGTAACAGAACCACCACGCTGAGCCATACCAATAGTTTCAGCTGAATGAACGATATTACCTTCTCTCATTGCAGCTGATGCTGTAAGTTTTGAGGCTAGAACTGTACCCTGTCCACCTACACCACATATAAGAATGTCTTTATTCATGAGTTACCTTCTTATCTGTTTTTTCAGCTGTTTTTGCTTCACATGCGTCTTCGTTACCATTATTTGCAACAGCTTTATGAGGGCATACCTGAGAGCAAAGAGTACATCCTGTGCACAGGCTCTCATCAATGGTTACCTTACCGTTGTTAATGATGGTAGCAGGACAACCTAACTGCTTGATGCAGATCTTGCAGTCTTTGCACTTGTCGGTCACGGTGCACTTTTTAGTGCTCTTTACAATAGAAATGCATGGTGACTTAAAGATAATAGCTTTAACGCCCTTGATAGCAGCGCATTCTTTTACAGCTGCAACTGATGCTTTTAGATTTAAAGGATCTGTTTTAACTACCTTTTTAACACCAATACCTTTGAGTACAGCTTCAATATCAACTTTATCTACAAAGTTGCCCATGAGGTTAAAGCCAGTACCTGGATGAGGCTGATGACCTGTCATTGCGGTAGTGGAGTTATCTAAGATACAGATAATGATATTAGCTTCGTTGTAAACAGCGTTGACTACACCTGTAAGACCTGAGGCAAAGAAGGTTGAATCACCAATAAAAGCAAAGGAGGTAGCTTCAGGATCAACAAAGTTAAAACCTTGAGCCATAGTCACGCCACCGCCCATGCACAAGCAGGTATCAACCATATCTAAAGGAGAGGCATTACCTAAGGTATAACAGCCAATATCACCACAGAAGTAAGTCTTCTTTTTGCGCATTGCAACTTTTACAGCATAGAAGGCACCACGGTGTGGACAGCCTGCGCATAATACAGGAGGACGAACTGGAAGTTCTGGAGTCTCTGAAATAAATTTAATCTCTTTTGACTCAATGCCGTAGAACTTATCAAGAATTTCAGATACCTTGAGTACAGATAACTCTCCAGAGTGAGGAACATCACCTGTAAGCTTGCCTTTTACGTTGAGCTTTAAGTGATGACGACCTGCTACTCTTAGCAGCTCTTCTTCAAGATAAGGACTTAACTCTTCAAGACAGATCACCTCATCAAGATCAGATACTGCCTTTAAGATGAAGTCTTCAGGTAATGGATAAGGAGTTGCAACCTGAATTAAGCATACATCTTCGTGCTCTGTCTGGTATTCTTTAGCATAGGCATAGCTTACACCTGAGGCTAATACTGCTTTTTTGCAGCCAGTCTTTTTACCAGTTATAGTATTGAATCTGTAGGAGCTTAAATCCTTACCATACTGAACATTACGCTCTTCAATTAAAGCATGGTTTCTGTTTGAGAGCTTTGGAAAGATCACCCATTTACTTGAGTCTTTTACAAAGCCTTCATATGGTTTTACCTTGTAGTTCTCATCAAACTCAATTGAAGCATAACCATGGCAGACACGGGTAGTAGGACGCAGAATTACTGGAGTATGGTATTTCTCTGACAGTTCAAAGGCATCCTGAACCATGTAAAAAGCCTGCTCAGGGGAGGCAGGATCAAGTACTGGAATTCTGCAAAATGAAGCAAAACGTCTGGTATCCTGCTCAGTCTGAGAGGAGATAGGACCTGGATCATCAGCAACAGCTATGACCATACCGCCTTTGACACCTACATAAGCTAAGCTCATTAAAGGATCTGAGGCTACATTAAGACCTACCTGTTTCATGGTCACCATTGAGCGCGCACCTGAATAAGCAGCACTGGTAGCTACTTCCATTGCAGCTTTCTCGTTTACAGACCACTCTAGGTGGACACCATCATGTGGTGCATGGAAAATCGATTCTATGATCTCGGTTGAGGGAGTTCCAGGATAACCTGCAACTAGTTTTACACCAGAGCACAAAGCGCCTGCAGCAATTGCGCTATTGCCCATTACATAATCTTTACGCATGTGTGATTCTTTATGTTTTATTCTTTATTGTTAAGAATTGTATGTGCTTTTGAGCCATGTTTTAAATACAGTTACTGCTCATTACTTTATTTAACAATGATAACCTTTTAAAGCTAAAAAAACTAAGAACGTGATAGAGAAATGACAATGCTTGTTTTTAGTGCACTAAAGGCTCTAAAAGATACTGTTTTTAGGGAGAATTAAAGGAGAATTTTGCTTTTTCTCATAGCTCTGATCTTAAGATCAGAGCTATGGTAAAAGCTTTAGTTTTGACTTGAAAAGTTAAAAGCACTTAGCTTTTAACTAGTAGAGCTTTTCTAAGATCTCATCATCAATCTTAAAGGTATGCTCAACTGCTGGGAATGAAGAGTCTTTTACCTCTTTAGCATAGTTATCAAAAGCTTCTTTCATGGTTTTACCAATCTCAGCAAAGTGCTTTACAAACTTTGGAGAGAAATCCTGATACATGCCTAACATATCCTGATACACCAGAATTTGACCATCACACTCAACGCCAGCACCAATGCCGATAGTTGGAATTGAGAGTTTTTCAGTCACAATGGCAGCTAGTTTTGCAGGAACACATTCAAGTACGATAGCAAAGGCACCAGCCTCCTGCAGTGCAAGTGCATCCTCAATTAGATCCTTTGCTGCCTTTTCTGTCTTACCCTGTACCTTATGACCACCAAAAGCATTTACTGATTGAGGTGTCATTCCAAGATGACCACATACAGGAATACCTGAGTCCACTATTCTCTTAACAGTGTTAGCTACTGATCTGCCACCTTCTAGTTTTACAGCATTAGCTCTGCCTTCTTTTAACAGGTGACCTGCGTTAATTAAAGCCTGCTCAGCGTTTACCTGATAAGACATAAAAGGCATATCAGCAATGATAAGTTTGCTCTTACAGCCACGAGCTACAGCTCCTGTAAAAGTAATCATGTCATCAATGGTTACCGATAAAGTATCCTCATA
The DNA here is from genome assembly GCA_900315395.1 of uncultured Gammaproteobacteria bacterium. Classification (GTDB taxonomy): domain Bacteria; phylum Pseudomonadota; class Gammaproteobacteria; order Enterobacterales; family Succinivibrionaceae; genus Succinivibrio. Next base: position 4,825 of record OMZC01000023.1, on the reverse strand, counting down.
ACCTAAGATCACGTTGCCAAGTGAGTCGCCTACTAAGATGGCATCTACATTAGATGCATCAATGATTTTGGCAGTTGAAGCATCATAACAAGTAAGACAAGCAATTTTCTGCTTTTCTTGTTTCATCTTAGCAAAGGTAGCTACTGTTACTTTCATTTTTTGTCCTCTGTAAAAAGTAGTGTTTTTATGTTGTCATAATCCTTATCAGGATTTTTGTTTTTAGAAATCTCATAGAGCTTTTTAGAGAGCAGTCTATAAAGCTTTTTGTCATCATCATTAAGACAGTTCAGGTGCTTTTGTACTGTGATTGCATCATCTCTTATTACAGGACCTGTAAGTGCATCATTGACACCTTCTCTGACGATGTTGTTAGCATTGTTAATAAATAGGGGAGCCAATGCTTTTAATGCTTCATCTTTGGTAAAACCACACTCGCACAGTAAGTTCTGTCCCATTGAGAAGAGTCCTACTACGCAGTTACTTACCATGACTGATGCTAAATGGTATTTAGCCTTTAACCTGTCAGGATTATCTTTTGAGTTCAATACAGCGTGTTGTAGTTTTGTTTTACACAAGATCTCTTTTAATTTTTCAACACCAGTATCAGATCCTTCTAAAGTAAAAAAGGCTTTTTGAATGCTCTCTATAGGAGTCTCTTTTGAATTAAAAGCTAACATTGGATGCAGCGATACTGTATCAGTAAGTTCTGAGCATCTTTTAAATCCAGCTTGAGCTGAGAGTACACCTGAGCAGTGCACTAGAACTTTGTCTTTTAAAGCTTTGGATCCTAGTAAGAACAGCTCTTCATCTACAGCTCTAATAGCTGTATCAGGTACTGTGACAAAGATGATGTCTGAATTTTCAACTACCGCTGATAGAGAGCTTGTAGCAACTAGAGAAAGAGGCTTTGATTTATCACAGGATAACTTTGAAATTAAAGAAATGGTATCGTTTGCAGAAGAAAGGTGTTTTGAATAGATAGCGGATAAGGCAAGAGACGTAAGACCTTTATGAACGTAATATTCATAAAAGAATCTGGCAAGAGAGGTGCCTACTTTACCTGCACCAATAAAACCTAACACTAAAATTATTCCTTAAACTGTCCTGTAAAAGCACTGAGGTAGTAAAAAGATGCTGCTTTTTAGCAGCATCTTTTGAAGTACTTTTATGAGATAGAGCTTTAGATAAGACTATTCTTGCTCTTTGAAAGTATCATCCTCAATTCTAAATGAGGTGCTCTTTTCAACAGAACGCTTGATCTCAAGTCTCTGTCTGTCAAGCTCAAGTAACTTAGCTACCATCTTGTCAGCTTCTTCTCTAAGGTTCTTTGAACTCTTATACATAGGTAGCTGTTTTAAGATCTTACTCTGTAGAACCTTAATCTTATCACCAGTAGTCTTCATCTTTAGATAGCGCTGCATATCGTAAGATTTTAACTGACAGAAGATTAAGCTTTGTGGATATCTAGCTTCGTTTAAAGTTCTAATTACAGCAAAGCACTGACCTGCGATAACATCAGTTCTGTCATCATTAAAGTAACCTACTTTACCGATGGTACCTTTAATTGAAAGTACGATATCACCTTTCTGCAGACGGCTGCGCTTTGCTCGAGAGTCATCAGAGCTTACTCTGATTTCCTTTTGTACATCAGACATAACACCAGTCTGTGGTACATCATTTAAGTTTAACTCGTAAACAATCTCAGTGTTTTTTACAACCTCAGGATCAGCTACTGAACATACCTGAGCTCTGTAAATCTGAGCAATGTTCTCAAGCTTTAACTCACCTTTTTCGATATAGCTTACGCTCTCTTCATGATCTGGACCTGCTACATAGCAGCTAGGATCAAACAGACACTGATCGTCATTTAATTTAAATGCATTCATGAAGACGCTGTGGCTAGTCTTTTCACCTGCTAAAACTTCTTTTAACTCAGTTGTAGCACTCTCGTTTAAGACGTTGTGCTGTCTGTCTGATAGTACAGAATCGATACAATCCTTACCAGATAAGTCTAAGAAACTTACCTCATCATTGATGGTGGTAGTATCAAATACCATTGCACACATTGGGAATGGTACCTGTCTTGTAAAGAACTTAGGTAAGTTTACAACTGCCTTTAAGTGACCTTCGTTAATGATTCTCTTTCTGAAGGTTGTAGCTTCAGACTGGCTTAAATAGGTAACTGAGTTGTGTACAAACATTACAAAGCGACCTTTTACAGATTTGCTCAAAGCCTGGTAATGATTTACAGCACGGTTAAACCAGTCTGCAATACCCTGAGGGTATACATTTAAGAATGCATAGCCACCTGCAAAGCTCTTTTCTTCAAGAGCGCTAAAGCTAGTTGCTGTGATTGGATTAGTTAGGTTATAAACTAATGATCTGCACAGCTTTTCAGCATAAGTATCTAAGCTTACGTGGAAACCTGTCTGACGATCAGGAACTTTGAAAACATCAACCTTACAGTTGTTTTCAAACTGCAATGAGTATTCAGCATATGGGTTGAAGTTATCTAAAACCATTACTGATTTGTTTTGAGCTTCAGACTCATCATTTACGCCTTTAGCTACAAATTCAGCAAATACTTTAGTTGAACGTGACTCAATAAAGAATTCAGCCTGATTCTTTAACAGCTCTGCTTGTAGCTCTGTAAAGAAATTAACTCTCTTTAAGTTGTCATTAAACATATCAAAGCGCTGAGTATACAGCTGGAAGAACTGGCTCTTGAGCAACTGATAGGTTGGCTCTTCCATATGGTTCTTATCGATATACTTTGAGATATAGATTTCAGCTTCTTTTAACTCATCAGGAGAGTACTTGTTGCCATATTCTTTGTGCAGGCAAAAGAGTAAATCGTCCTTAATAGAACAGCTGTTGGCTAATTTTGTAGAGTCTGTTCTTGCTAAATAGAAAAGGGTAGCTAGAGAAATTAGGCAAGAATTGTAGTTATACCATTTTTCGCCTAAGGCACTTAAAGATTTAAACTTATCTGATTGTTCCATATTGAGAATATTTTCGTTATATAGGTTAGATGATAAATAGCATTACGAAGACAAAATCCTTTAAAAAATTAAGTTTCATCCTTCAAAAAATTAAGCTTCGTCATTTAGTAAAACTGTTAGTAATTTTAGCAGAATAATAGTGTATTACGACATAAATGCCTAAAATATTTCAAAAACTAACTAGCTATAATATCTTTACTATATATTAAGACTATGGCTTGGCTGTTTTATTGACGCATCTAAACTAGGGTAAAGACAAGCCTATCATGCTCTTAAATTGGTGTTTCAGGAGTGCGCCAACTACGCGGTCACGTAGCGACAGCAACGCGACCAGGCAATTTCACTTTTATTGTGAGATCTTCATTCTTTTTTTACTCATTCTTTAAAATTGGTAAAATAGAGCCATGTTCAATTAGAAGGTAAGTATAGATATGAGAGATCTACTGCAGTGCCGTGATGATATCGATAGAATTGATTCACAGATTTTAAAGTTACTACAAGAAAGAATGGATGTAGCTACAGATATTGCAAGCTACAAATTAGCTCACAATCAGAGCATCACAGACAGTGTACGTGAGCATTCTAAATTACAGACTTTAAGAGCTAAAGCAAAAGATCTTGGATTACCTCCATCATACATCTCTGATGTATATAAACTCATCATTCGTCATACCTGTTCTGTAGAACAAGAATATATCGTAGCTAAAGCTAATGAGAGCTCTATTGATAGAGATACCTCTGTAGCTTACTTAGGTACTAAAGGCAGCTATTCACATGTAGCTACTTGCAGATATTTTGAAGGCTATAAGGGTAAACTTGAAGCTCAAGGTTGTAGCTCCTTTGCTGAGATCGCAGGTTTAGTTGAGACAGGTAAATGTGAGTTTGGTGTTCTGCCTATTGAAAACTCAAGCTCAGGCTCAATTAACGATGTTTTAGATGTTATGCAGACTACTAAAGCTTCAATTGTAGGTGAAATCTTTGTACCAATTGATCATGCTGTTTTAGGTATTGAGAATATTGATTTAAAAAAGATCACTGACGTTTACTCTCATCCACAGCCAGTAACTCAGTGCTCTCATTGGATTAAAGATTTATTACCTCACGCCAATATCCACTACACCAAGGCTACTACCGAGGCTATGGAGATTGTTTCAAAGTTAAAAAATCCTGCTCATATTGCAATTGGCAGTCATATGGCAGCATCTTTTTACAATCTAGTTCCTATTGTTGATAACATTGCCAATAACATTCATAACTTCACACGTTTTATCGTGATCTCTATGACTCCAATTGCAGTGCCTCAATCAATCAGTGCTAAGACCTCATTGTCATTTAGTGTGCAGAAGTATCAGCCAGGCTCTTTAATCTCTGTTTTATCAGAGTTCTCAAAGAGAAACATTAATATGACGAAGTTAATCTCACGTCCAAAGATTGAAGCTTCACGTGATACCTGGGAAGAGATCTTTTTTACCGATTTAGAAGGTAACATTGATGCTCCAGTAATGCAGGATATCCTAGAAGAGATTAAACCTTTTACCAATTCATTAAAGGTTTTAGGCTGCTATCCTAACAGTGAAGTAAAGTAAGACTAAGTGAACATTTGTATAAATCAAGCTTGTAAACTTTAAGTTTACAAATGAAAAGCTTTAACTAGCTTTTATAAATTCAAAAAGAAAACTCTCAGTGTGAAGCACATGCTGAGAGTTTTTTATTATGTTATTCATGAGGTTTTAGATAAGAAAAACTTAAGCAATCACTTAGTTAAACTGTAACTTTCCCAAGACCCAGCTGAGATAAAAAAATAAAAGTTCGAAAATGACCTC
>OMZC01000083.1 GCA_900315395.1 uncultured Gammaproteobacteria bacterium | reverse complement strand
GTAAATATTGAGTCTTATCAATATAGATAGAGTTATCTAAAGTAAAATCCTTAAATGAATCTGCTGAACTGATATCTTTCATTATTAATCTCCGAGCAATCCATGATTGATTATACAGATAAAACAGGCAAAATAATCACAAGAAAGAGTTTTGACAGACACAGATCAGCTCTTAAATAAAGATATACTTTAAACTCTCTTATATAGGACACTAACAGCCTTGACCTAATAGCGTCTAGTAAGATGCTTATACAGATAGTGTGCTAAAGGTTTGGCACTAGTCTTGGTAATGGCAAATCCTGCTTTTTGAGCTGTTCTCAATGCTTTGATGTTATCAAAGGCTGCTAACGTTGAAATACCATCTAAATAGCCTTCGTCATAGCATTTTGAAGAATATAGTCTTAGCTTTACACCAACACCTTTGTCCTGATATTTGTATTCAACACCTACATAGAGTTCATGAATAACTTTTTGATTTGCTTCTACAGGCTGGAAGAAGAACAGATCATAAGCAATAACTTTGTCATTCTTATCGACAACTACGCTTATTAGTTCTTTTGCTCTGAAACGATATAACCATACTAACCATGGATAGAGTGGTTGTCTGAAAAGTTCTAGGTGCAAGTTCTCAATCTGCTTTAGATACTTAACATCACCACGCTTAAAGGTAAGAGTATCCCCTTGCCCAATTTCTAACTGTTCTGTAAGATCACGACGAATTTTGTAAGATCTTTTCATGTTGTATCTGATGTTTTTCAGATGTACTGCTTTTTCAGCTAATTCATGAAGAAGTTGCATATTTATCTCCTAAAAATCCGCACTGTTCTAGAGCAAAAAGACCATTTTAGTTATCTCTTGCATTCTCGAATGCTTATTATTAAATTATAGTAATTAAGTAAGTATTTAACAAATAAGCTAGGAATTTAATACACTGGCATAAACAAATTGAGGAAATTATGAATTTTGTAAAAAGCGCCATTCTAAGTGTTGCAGTACTTTCAGCTACTAACGCTTTTGCTGATGATGAAGTATTAAGAGTTGCAACTGAGCCTTCATTTGCTCCATTTGAGTTTATGGATCAGAAGACCTCAGAACTAATTGGTTTCGATGTAGATATCATCAATGCAGTAGCTGAAGTTGAAGGTTACAAGACCAACATCTCAAGTATGCCTTTTGATGGACAGATCCCTGCTGTTGTAACCAACCAGATTGATGTTGCAATTTCAGGCTTTACCATTACTGACGAGCGCAAAAAGATTGTTAACTTCTCAGAGCCATACTATGACGCAGGTTTAGGTGCTTTAGTTCGTGTTGAAAAGAAAGACGAAATTAAGAAATTGTCAGACCTAAAAGGCAGAAGCATCTGTGCTCAGATCGGTACTTCAGGTGCGATGTTTGCCCAAAAGATTGAAGGCGCTAACGTAACACAGTTTAATACCGCATCAGAAGCTTTCATGGAGCTTAACAAGGGTTCATGTGATGCAACTGTAAACGACAAGCCTGTATTAGAGTACTACTTAGCTACCTCAAAGAATGACAAACTCTTTATGATCAACGATAAGTTCACTCAAGAGCAGTACGGTATCGTTACTTCAAAGAACAACAAAGAGTTATCAGATAAAATTGAAGATGGCTTAAAGAAGATTAAAGCTAACGGTACTTATGACAAGATCTATGAGAAGTGGTTTGGTAAAAGAGAAGAAACCAAATAATCTCTAGTTCTTTAAAATAACTATTAAAAGGTCAGCTTGCGCTGACCTTTTTAGTCTTAAAGGAGAAAAGACTTACGCCTTTTCAAAGAAACTGCGCATCTGAGCAATTGGCTCTTTACCACGAGACTCTAAGAAATCTAAGACCTTTAAAGGTGAGGTGTTAATAATCTGATCCTCGCCAATTTCAGCATCCTTTAAAATCTCCATCACACTCTCAAAATTACCTAAATAATAGCAAATATGAGAATCTGTACCTAAAGATACGGTGTTACCAATCTTTTTGGCAAGATGAGCAATCTTTACACAATTCTCATGTGAGCCCATTCTGGTATTGATATCAGATGAGGAGTTGATTTCAATTGCTACATTGTACTTTTTAGCAGCCTCAAGCAAAGCTTCATAGTCACAAGGATAAGCTACATTGCCAGGATGCGAAATCACATCTACAAGGCCCTTTTCCATGATGCTAATGTAGTTCTTTAAATGCTCCTCAGGATTTGTAGGAGGATTGTTTGGATGAAAGCCTGCGAGCACGATATCAAGTCTCTTTCGGTAATAGTCTTTAATATCAATAGTACCGTCAGGCATGATATTAGCTTCAATACCACGTAAAACAGCAATACCTTCACAAATTCTTGGGACAACTTTTAGATTACCAAAATGCCACACATGAGGAGCATCTTCTAATGAAGGACCATGATCAGTAGTTGCAAACATCTTAATGCCACACTTTTGTGCCTGATGGACATATTCAACAATAGTTGAATATGCATGATAACTTGCAACAGTATGTGTATGTAAATCAACTGGAAATTGCATGTTGACTCCCAAAATTTCTTACCTAATCAATAACTGGTACCCAGTGCTCACTCTTATAAGCATCAAAGCATAGCTTAATCTGCTCAATGGTGGTGGTACCTACTCTTAAATCCTCTACAGGGATTTCATCTAATGAAAAGAAACGTCTTTCTAAGGTCTCAGAGTTTTTACTAAACTGACCATCACCTTCTTTACAGATGGTAAAGGCAGCTAAGATATGAAATGGCTGCGAGCTCTTGTTCCACTTGCTCTTATCGAGCATAGCTACAAACTTGTATGGTGAGACTACCATACCAGCTTCTTCACGAACCTCTTTAATGGTATTAGAAAAGATAGACTCACTCTCATCACACCAGCCACCTGGCATTGACCATTTTGAGTTTTTAGCTTCTTTTACTAACAGGATTTGACCTTTAGTATTAAAGACAGCAGCACGGGTATCAATCTTTGGTGTGATATAACCTTTATCCATACAGATAGCAGCTTTGACCTTTTCAAGTGGCTCTTCAGTCATAGTAGCTACCATGGAGGCTGCTATTTCACGTAATCTTTCAAAACGCTCAATATCAAAAACATTCTGGCAGTAGGTAAGTCCAATCTGACCTATAGCTTGGATCTCTTTTGCCCACTTGTAAAACTGGTAATTTAAATTGTCATAAGTAAAGATAGCACCTACGATATCCCATGGATTTAAAAAGTAATGAGCTACTTTTACAGAGCGTTCTAACCTTGTGCCCCATACAGCTAGACCAAAATCCACACCAGCTTCTTTGGCACAGGTAATGTCACTTTGAGTGTCACCTATGAACAGGATCTCGTCACGCTTGGCGCCAGTCATCTCCATATATTTTAAGATTGAGTCTGGAGCTGGCTTTGGATGCTCAACATCTGATGCGCAAATTGAAATCTCAAAGTATGGAGTTAGCTCTACAGGAATGGGAGAAGCAAACAGGTTCTCACGACCTGCGATGATCTTTGCGCGTGAGGTAATAATACCTAACTTTAACCCTTTTTCTTTTAAATGCTTGATAACCCCCATTACACCATCAAATGGTTTAATGGTATCAGCATATTTGGTAACATTATCAGCCCATTCAGCTGATAACTTATCAAAGTCATCCTCTGAGTACTTAAGCTCTTTATTGGTATCTTTAGCAGATGATCCCATAAAGCGGGTTAAAGAGTCATAGGTCTCTTTGGTATTAGGATCAATTCTTTTGACGACATCATACAAAGCCATGGTATAGGCATATTCTGTGTTATAGATAGTGCCATCAAGATCAAATAGGATATGAGAATATTTCTTTAACATGACAATTCTCCTGACAATCAATTTACAGCAACTACAGTTACGATATTTGAATTGACTGTAAATTTGACCTCAAGATTATAGAGTTTAGCACTGTAAATCTTTGAGTCATGCTCATCGTCTTTGTAAGCAGGTCGTGGATCTTGAGATAAGGTTTGAGTTATAGCTTCAAGTCTTTTTGGACCTACAAAATTTTCTATGTACTCATCTAAATTGTCTTTATAGACAACCTCTAAAACTTTAGGCTTTTCTTTTGCAAAGCCACCTTTTGCATCGGGTACAGAATCTACAAAAGGAATATAAGGCTTGATGTCAATTACTGGGGTGCCATCTACTAAATCAGCACCTTTTACCTCAAGTTTTACCTTACCATTTTCTCTTATCACACGATTGAGTTTTACTATAGATAAACCTAAACGGTTAGGTCTAAATGGTGATCTGGTAGCAAAGACACCAACAGAGGTATTACCGCCCAATCTTGGGGGTCTTACCTTGGGTCTGAAAGAGGTGTATTCCACTCTATCGAATAAAAAGATCACATGAATATGAGAGAAACCGTCTATGCCGATAAAAGACAGTTCATCATTGTATGGAGGATAAAACTCAATTACCGAGAGAGCATCTGGTGCAAGACCAGGCTGTCTTGGAACAGCAAACTTCTCGGCATAGGGTGAATGTATAAAACCGATTGGTTCTATATTGAAACTATTCTGACTTGGTATGCTTTGAGTCATCAACTACAAGTGCATCGGCATAACAGGTAACAGATACCAGACAAGCAGGAGTATTAGTCAGGCGAACACATTTGCCAAACTTAATAGCATTTGCGCCTAAATCAGCTGCCTTGATTCTAGCTTTAGTTCTTGCATCAGTTTCAGTTGCAATCGCATCGGTGTCTTTAATCTGGCAAGATACGCCTTCAACTAAACCTAATGAGCGGTTTGGCACTTTCTCAAGATCGTCTTCAGACACTTCAGTTGCATATGAAGGTTTGAAGTACTCTTTGAAATTGCTTGGATCAACGTTGGTCTTGAACTCAAAGTTTGAGCATGAACTTAAAACTAACACTGAAGACACAAGCAAAGCTTTTGTCAGTAAATTAGAATACATTTACATTCCTAGGAACATTAAAAGGCAGGTTGCCCTGCCTTATTAGTATTAAGCGCTAAAGTGTGCAATAGCGTTTTCGATTCTCTTTAAGGTGCGCTCACGACCTACAAGCATCATGGTGTCGCCGATGCCAGGAGACATAGCGCTACCGGTCACAGCAATACGTAAAGGCTGACCTACTTTGCCCATGCCGATTTCACGTTTTGCAGCAACATCTTCTAATACTTTATCGATTGACTGAGCATCCCATGAAGGTAGAGCCTGTAATGAAGCTAAAGCATCCTTTAGTACATCAACAGAACCTTCTTTAATCCACTTCTTAACACCAGCAGGATCATACTCTGTAATCTCCTGATAGTAGCAAGCAGCCTTCTGAGCCATCTCTTTTAGAGTATGGGTTCTTTCGCAGTAGTTGCGAACGATTTCCTCAGGAGCAGGACCCTTTGATAAATCAGTAATACCGATTCTGTTTAAGTGCCATACTAACTCTTTAGCAACCTCTGAAGCTGGAAGAGTCTTCATATAATGAGCATTTAACCAGTCTAACTTCTTAGTATTAAAGCCTGAAGCACTCTTGGTGATTGCGTCTAAGGTGAATAGAGAAATCATTTCCTCGCGTGAGAAGATTTCCTGATCACCGTGTGACCAACCTAAACGAACTAAGTAGTTAACTAAAGCCTCTGGTAAGTAACCATCCTCACGATACTGCATTACTGATACAGCACCATGACGCTTTGATAACTTAGTACCGTCATCACCTAAGATCATAGCTAAGTGGCAGAATACAGGAACTGGAGCTCCTAAAGCTTTGTACAGGTTAATCTGACGAGGTGTGTTGTTAACATGATCATCACCACGGATTACGTGGGTAATACCCATATCCCAATCATCTACTACTACGCAGAAGTTGTAGGTTGGGGTACCATCAGAACGCTGAATGATGAAATCGTCTAACTCTGAATTCTTAAACTCAATATGGCCTTTTACCATATCGTCAAAAGCTACAACACCGTCATCTGGATTTCTAAAACGGATTACGTATGGCTCATCAGGAGCATGCTCTGAATGATCATCTCTGCAGTGACCATCATAGCGAGGCTTTAAGCCGTTCTTCATCTGCTCTTCACGCATTTTCTCCAAGCGCTCTTTTGAGCAGTAACACTTGTAAGCTTTGCCTTCTTTTAATAACTGTTCAATAACTTCATGGTAGCGGTCAAAACGCTTGGTCTGATAGTAAGGACCTTCATCCCATTTCAGATCGATCCACTTCATTGACTCAATAATAGCGTCAATAGCTTCCTGTGTTGAACGTTCTCTATCTGTATCTTCAATACGTAATACGAACTGTCCATTGCAGTGTCTTGCATATAGCCATGAGAATAAGGCTGTTCTAGCACCACCTACGTGTAAGAAACCGGTAGGAGATGGAGCAAATCTTGTTTTAACGGTCATGATTATTTCCCATTTAAAAAATTTGCCATATTTTACCACGACTAAGACAGTCGCGCTCATTAAAAATGAATGAGGATAACAGCGAGGATAACTGTGATGATTACAGATATGATATCTGCAACGAATGTTGCAGATACATTTTTATGTCTATAAAGGGAAAGTCTTAAAATCGTCTATAAACCTGCATCTTTACAGAGAAATAGGCGATGTATACAGAACTTTATTTAGCTGGAGTTTTTAGCTTTGGAATTGAAAGATCAGGATGCTCACCAGACCAAGCTGTCTTTTCAGCTACAGCACGTAAAGCCGTAAGCTCATCTTCAGAGAGCTTAAAGTCAAAGATATCAGCATTCTGTCTAATTCTTTCGATATTAGAACTCTTAACTAAAGGTAGAACCTCATGATCAAGACAGAATCTTAACAGAACCTGACCTGCACTTACCTGATGTTTAATTGCAATCTCTTTAACCACAGGTAAATCAATTAAAGCACCACGGCCTAGTGGCATCCAAGCTTCAACTACAATGCCATGACGATGACAGTAATCAACAGCACCTGTCTGCATGTAGCCAGGATGGAACTCAATTTGGTCAACACAAGGTTTAACCTCAGACTTTAAAGCATCAAAATGATGAGGCAAGAAGTTTGCTACACCTATAGATTTGGTCTTACCCTCTTCTTTTAACTCGATGAATGTCTGCCATGCTTTTGCAAGTCTATCTTCCCAACCATCGTCTTCTTCGGTTGCGCGTGGCCAGTGGATAAGAAGTAAATCAACATAATCCAATTGCAGTTTTTCAAGAGAACTTGCAACAGATGCTCTAATCTTTTCAGGCTCTAAATCGTCTTTCCAAACCTTGGTGGTAACAAAGATCTTCTTTCTATCTATGCCTGATAACTTAATGGCTGTACCTAATGCTTCTTCAGTTCCATACAAAGAAGCAGTATCAAAATGTCTGTATCCTAATTCAATGGCATGAAGCAGTGTATCGATACCTGCCTGACCTTTATCAATCTTATAGGTACCGAAACCTAAACAAGGGATCTTATTGCCATCTAATAATTTAAAGGTGCTATGTAGATCTTTTAGTGTCATTTATTACTCCAAAAGTTTTAATGCAGCTTTCATAAAGGGAAAGTACATAGTTGTGTTTTCACTTCTACATTTTTGTGTGTTTATAAATCCGTGTTTTATAAATCCGTGTGCTTTAAAAGTTCTAAAAACAGAACAAAACGTGCCTTAAAAGCAAATTTTCATCAGCAAAATTTAATCATCTGTCTACAGATTGTGAGCCTTTTTACACAATTCGTAAGCGTTTGCTTTTAATTTTTGAAAATTTGTCACAAATATTTTTCAAAAGTTGCGAATAAACGCACATTTAAAAGGCTCATTTAAAATCAAGACAAAGATTTTTCATTTTGAAATGAGCACTGTTTAAAGAGGATTTAAGATCAAAAAACAGTTTCAAAAGGCAAAAACAAAATGTTTACCAGCATTAAATGCCACTAATCAAAATTCTCAAAATTTTTATCATGTATAATTGAAATAGAACTAATGAATTGAGAACAAGACAATGACTACTAAACAATTCTTACCTTTGCCATACGGAAAAGATGTCTACAGTGATCTAAAGTATGATGGCTGTTACTTTGTAGATAAGACCCCTTATCTTAAAAACATTATTGATGAAGATACGTCAAATGTAATGTTATTTACTAGACCTAGACGTTTTGGAAAGACACTGTTTATGTCTATGGTTGAGTATTTTTTGAAAATAAACTCGTCAAATCCAGGTGACACTACGCTTCAGCAAAAGTTGTTTAAAGACACCAAGGTATTAGATGATCAAGAGTTCTGCAAAAAATACATGGGACAATATCCTGTCATTTGCCTTACCTTAAAAGGAGTTCAAGG
>OMZC01000070.1 GCA_900315395.1 uncultured Gammaproteobacteria bacterium | reverse complement strand
GTAACTACCAATTATTGCGAACAAAACCTGCCTAAAAATACCGATCTTGGCTTTTTTACCGCAGATCGGCTCTTTTTTAGCAGCAAATTTGCTACTTTGCCTTAGCAGATTCAGCCTTTTCCTTCAGGATCAAGTTGCGATAGTCATAAGGAGTTAATCCCTTAACGCTAATAACATCGTAACACAATCTTTGGCGTTTATCATACATACTAATGTATTCTTTCTTGCCATCAGCTCCAGTAATAGCCTTACGTTTAGGTATCTTGTACAAGCTATCATTGATTTCTTCGTCTTTATGATCTTCAGCTATCCATTGGCTGATACGGTACTTCATGTTCATAATCAGCCACATAAAGTAGTTTCTTACTGGCACATTATTTTGCATACACGTGTTCACGATCGTCATGTAATTGCAAAATGAGTGGGCGCCATCCATGCTATCTAAGAACTCAAATGACTTCTTAGCGCATACACCTAATCTTAAGGAGCGTTCAACCGCATTGGAGCTTAAATCAATACGTGGATTGGTAACAAACTCACGTAGGTCATTTTCGTACTTTAATAAGTACATTAAAGCTCTACCTGGTGCACAGGTAGTAAGGTTCTTACGGTTATAAGTAACCTTGGTCTTACCATCCTTGGTAGTAGTTACATTAGTGTTAATCACATTCTTATGGTTAAGAATGCAAAGCTTAACACTATCAAAGATAGCATCCACTACAGGTGCAGATTTAGTCTTACGTACCTTACGTAAATCCTCAATAAAATTATCTGAGGTATAGTTAAAGTTATGCTTTCTAACTACACCTGACTCAATAACAAATAAAGTGTTAATGAGATGGTAAATCTTGATTAAATCCTGATAGATAGGCGGAATTTGGCGAAGCTTAGAGCCTTTTGCCTCACTATCTTTAATGTACTTATCGAAATTAGCTTTAAAGTCACTAAACTTTGAGCCAATTGGAAGTAAGTACTTCTCATAAATTTCTAATAATTTGCTATCACGTAGTAACTTATGAATTGGTCTACGTGCATGGCAGTAACATCTTGCAAGGCTGATTTTATAGCCTTTTTGGTTAAGATGACGCATAGCCTTTTGGTACGCAGTAAATCCGTCAGAAATTAGACTATCCACTGTTATCTTACCAAGGCCTACTTCCTCAATGATATTGACAACATTAGAGAAAGAGCGACTATCTGATACCATAAAGTATGATGCTTTAACATCTTCACTATGACCATTGTGCACTGCCCATATGTATGAGTGATGCTTAGTTGCAGAGGTATTCTCTCTTACATTAACAGTGGTCTCATCCATGATTGCAGTTTTATTTTTAGACAATAAGTCTTTTAAAATCTCTTTTGCAACAGGTGCGCAGAAGGCTCTTGAGAAACCATTGATAATGTTAATTATATTCTGAGTTGTAAAACTACAACCACAGCCCTGCATGTACTTTGCAATTCTGCTCTTAGGAACAGTTAATACACTATTCCATGCACACATATCAGCAGCAAGTCCATTTGCAACTTGGCTCTTTTTAAATGTTGGTAAATATGAGCCATCATTGATGTCTCTCATATACCTAGGTGAAATGGCTCTATTGCCATTTTCATCTTCAACTAAGAAATCTTCAAAGTTAATTGTGCTCTTAATTACAGTACCAGCACTAAAGATATTTAATGACTCCTGTTTTCTCTGGGTTAGTGTCTGTACTCGGTCGAGGTTTGAACTGGACTTGTACAACTTTGACTGCTTAAGTTCTTGATTTGCAATATTATTTGCAATTTCCTCAAGCTCGGTTACGTCTGGGCTTGACTGAGGTTTGTCGGAGGTTACGACACTTCCTTTATGAATAACTGTGGTATCAGCCTTAGCACCTGGAGCTTCAAAACGCTCAATAGGTACAAACTCAGCAGGATTTATCTCGTTTTGCTGACCACAATTCATGCATTTAGCACGGCCTACTGAAATATTAGCGGTAGCTACATTGGCATTTATCTTTACCATTAGCTCATTAAAGCGAGCAACAACAGAGGTTATTCTCATCTTTTGAGCACTCTGGCAGTTGCAGCAGTAATTTGTAATTTCAGAGCCCTCTTTGATTTTGAGCACAGAGTTAGACTTTTGCTGCTCAACAGGTGTTACGATGTTCTCATCATTAACAACGCTAGCATCGCCTGTTTCGCCATCAACGTCTAAATCAATATCTTTGAGTACCTCATCATTTACCTTAGAGAAGGCGTCATCTACGTTCTTTAAAGAGCCATCCTTGATTGTAGGATTTGCTGCATTTACATTACCATTTGCAGAAATCTCAGTATTATTTACAGTAGCTTCAATATCACCATCATCGATGATGTCCTGAGTTTCTGCTTCAGTGGTATCACATGAAACTTCATCTACTACGATCTTGCCAGGTTCATTTGTGCTTTCATCTCCATCATCAGAGTCTTCTGCTGATGGAGTGCTTGGAATAGTCTTTTCACTACCGCCATTTTTCATGGCTCCACGTATGTAGCTAGACTGATTTTCTGTATAGAAAATAAACTGCTTAACAACATCTAAAAAGTACTTGTTGAGCTCATCAATCTCAGAGATAGAGATGTTAGGAATTCTATCTTCATCAAAAAGCTCGTGATAGCCAATTTGTGCATCTTTAATTTCATTGATGCAGTTTTTTAAAATACTCTCTAGGTTAGTATTAAGCACAGTGATCCTGTCATTCTCTTCCTTGAGATTTTTAACATCTTCTCTGGTCTTATCTAACTCTTTTTGAGTCTTATTTAGCTCCTTGCTTTGTTTTTGCTCCATCTTGGCATGTTGCTGGATCATTTCTAGAATAGCAGCAGGGCTTAAATCATTAACTCCTAATGCTTTAAGCTCTTCGAGTGCTTTTAAATTTTGCTTGTCGTTGTAAACTGCCATTTTGGAAATTCCTTGTTTAATGCCTATCATCTGAATTAATGGCGGGCATTGTACAGAAGTTTTCTTGGGATTAATAGTACCCCAAAGGACTTTTTTTAAACTTTTTTAAGCTCACATTTATGGCTTTTGAAAAGTTTTTAAAGCTTTATTTTTTCCGTACTTAGCGTACCAGTGCGCATTAGCTCCTCTAGCTCAGATTTATTAATAGTGCTAGGAATTAAACCTTCATCTAACATCACTTTAAATCTGCCAGAGTGCAAAACTCGCACAGTTAGAGTGACACCATATCGGTCATAGGATATGATTTTGCATCTATCCCTAAACTTATTGAATGTAATGACATTGATAGGATCAACACCATTCCAATCATACTTAGCAGCATTAGCTGAGAGGTTAGCCATAAGTCTAGGTACGCCGAACCTGCCACTTACAGGTTGTCTTGCAATAAGGATTTTACCCTCAGGTAAGAAATAACTCATAGCTCACCATCCCGTACTTCACGCATAAGCTCTAGAACTACCTCTTGTGGATTTTTACCTCCACAATTAAAGTAGAATTCCATCCCTTGATACCGCATCATTACTTGATTGTACGGTACCCTTGGTTGCCTATTATCGAAATTAGGTGAGTTTCCTCGGATATCATTACTGTAATAAGGGCGACGGTCATGGTATTGCTTGCCATAATAGGGCTGATTGCGTCTATCATGGTTGTAACCTCGATTATTGCGAGGTTGATGATAACCATCATGGTAGCCATTTCTTGAGTGAGCATGATAGTTGCTTTGACATCTATCTACAGGATAGTACTTACCAGGCTGTCGCTTAGGCTCAGCTGTTGGCTCTGTTTCTTTAGATGACTCGGCGTCTTTCTTATCTTTTGAGTCATGCTCATCATCTTGAACCTGAATAAAGCCAAAATCGGAATCTTCTGAAACAGGATCAGTATCAGAGGTATCCATTTTGATCTTTTCTACAAGTTCTACCCAACAGCATTTTGCAACACGTGCAGCTACTGAGTATAGGATGCGCTGACTGATGCCTAGACGCTTACTGATAAGGTAGCTATCAAGACCTTGCTTCAAAAATGTTACTATATTGTTAAAGAGCATTTGCAAAGCTTTCTGCTCGCGAGCCTCAAACATTGCTTTGCCCATGCTTGAGATGCCAATTGATTTGGCAATATTAGCGTGCATAGAGTACTTTTCTGCAAGTACTAAGATTGAATCTGTGCCTTGGATTAAATCCTGGGCAAGATTGTTTTCTACATTAGCAGGTACTTGACCTCGCTTTTGATACAAATTACACATCATTAGATCTCCTGAATTTTGGACAACCTAATGATACACAAACCGCATTCCTATGGGTGTTCGCAATAGTTGTTAGTTAC
>OMZC01000068.1 GCA_900315395.1 uncultured Gammaproteobacteria bacterium | reverse complement strand
CTGTAAAATGTGCTGACTTTAAAAGGTCAAACAGGTGATAGAAAACTACTGCTAAAATTGCAATGGCTTTGAGGCCATCAATATCTAATCTTTGTTCTTTTGCCATTGTAGAAAAATAAAAGATCTCTAGAAATTGGTTCTAAGAGATCTTTTGTAAATACAATTATTCAATATCAAAAGAGATCTGTGATCTCATCTTTTTAACATTCTCTACAGCTTCGTCAACTGTCTTGCCACGTGCTAGGCACACACCCATACGTCTTTCTCCATCGATATCTGGTTTACCAAATATTCTTAATTGTGAAGAAGGGGTCACAGCTAAAGCTTTGTCTAAATCCTTGTAGATAATGTCATCACCAGTGCCTTCAGCTAATAATGCAGCTGAGGCTGATGGACCATAGAAAGTGATCTTACCGATAGGCAGACCTAAAAGAGCTCTTACGTGCAGAGCAAACTCAGACATATCCTGAGAAATCATAGTTACCATACCGGTGTCATGAGGACGAGGTGATAACTCTGAAAAGATTACCTTATTACCACAGATAAATAACTCAACACCAAAGATACCAAAACCACCTAAAGCGCTAACAACAGCTGAAGCTATTCTCTTTGCTTCCATTAGTACTTCCTCAGATAGAGGTTCAGGCTGCCATGACTCATGGTAATCACCATTTACCTGGTGGTGACCTACAGCCTCACAGAAATGAATACCATCAACAGCGTTTACGGTAAGCAATGTAATCTCTCTGTCAAACTGTACGAAACCTTCGACGATAACACGTCCTAAACCACCACGACCGTGTTCAACAGCTTCTTTAAATGAGTCTTCAATATCAGCTTCAGACTTTAATACGCTCTGACCTTTACCTGATGAACTCATGATTGGTTTCATAATGCAAGGAAAACCGATCTTATGGATACTCTCTTTTACTTCTTCGACAGTTGAAGCAAAGAAGTATGGAGAGGTAGGTAGAGACAGCTCTTCAGCAGCTAAAGTTCTGATAGCTTCTCTGTTCATTGTGATGTTAGCTGCTCTAGCTGATGGTACTACGTTAAAACCACGTTCTTCTAATGCTACTAAGGTCTCGGTTGAAATAGCTTCGATTTCAGGAATAATGTAGTCTGGATTAACTTTTAAAATAAGTTTCTCAAGTTCATTAGGATCACGCATATCAATGACAGCACGGTGCTGAGCTACCTGCATGGCAGGTGCATTATCGTATCTGTCACAAGCTGTTACATCGATGCCGTAGCGCAAGAGTTCGATAGCTACTTCTTTTCCCAGTTCACCTGAACCTAATAGTAAAGCTTTGGTTGAATGATTGTGATAGTCAATGGTAATTGAGCAAGACATAAGATTACTCCTTTAAAATATGTCGTCATTATAGCTTATAATTGACTTAATATTTTGATTTTTAAAATTTTTGGTGAATTTGTTCTATGAAAATTCTTTGCGATATTGCATTACCAAACTCTGTTGAAGTTTTCTCTCAGTATGGAGAGGTTCTTTTAAAAAAAGGTCGTGAAATCAATTGTGATGATCTTGAAGATGTAGATGTTCTAATTACGCGCTCAATCACTAAGGTAAACTCTGAACTCCTAAAGAAAGCTCATAAGCTAAAGTTTGTTGGTACTGCCACAGCTGGTATGGATCACTTTGATACCAAGCTTTTAGATTCATTGCATATTCCTTACACCAATGCTGAAGGTTCTAACTGTGAGAGTGTTGGTGATTATATTCTCTCTGTTTTACTTGTAATGGCTCAAAGATACTCTCTTGATTTTAATGGTATGAGCATCGGTATCGTAGGTTGTGGTCATGTAGGTACTAAGGTTGAGAATAAAGCTAAAGCTTTAGGTCTTAAGATTTTTAAATGTGATCCTCCAAGATTTAGAAATGGAGACTCAACATGCAATGCTACTTTAAAAGATTGTCTTAATTGTGACATCGTGACCTTACATGTACCTTTAATTAAAGAAGGTACAGATAAGACCTTGTACATGATAGGAGAGAATGAGCTTAAATCTTTAAAGACTGGAGCTTTCTTCTTTAACGCATCCCGTGGCAATGTAGTTGATAATGAAGCTTTATCAAAAGTTCTAGATGAGAGATCTGATCTTAAAGTCTGGCTTGATGTCTTTGAAGGTGAGCCTGAGATCAAGGTAAAGTCACTTTTATCAAAGGTGGATGGTGCTACTGCTCATATTGCAGGCTACTCTTATGAATCAAAAAGAAGAGCAAATGTAATGCTCGCTCACTCAATGGCAAAAGCTTTAAATCTTGAAGAGCCAAAGCCATATAGAATGCCAAAAGCAGAAATTGAAAATGTTGACTTAGGCAATGTAGAGGCTCTTGATCTTGATTTAATCTCAAGACTTGTATTCTCTGTTTATGATGTAAGACGTGACAGCTTTAAATTTAAGAATGCTTTTACTGATGGTAAATCTTTTGATGCAATGCGACAGAATTACCGTGAAAGACGAGAGTTATCTTCAGTTACCATAAAAAATGCTCCTGAAAAATTCAGAAGCACCTTGTCTTTATTAGGTTTTACAGTTGTCTAAACACTCTTAAGCAGTTTGTACTTAGCATCTTGTCTGCAAACTGCTTTAAATCTCAGAGAGTTCTTTTTTCTGCTCTTTATTAAGAGTAATCAGTCCATCATGATCAAGACTTGAGAGCAGGGCTTTGCAACCTACTAAAATCTCAGAATAAGCTTTTTCAAAATCTCTTGTATACCAAGGATCATCAATATCTTTTGGAGTATCTGTAAAGTCTAAAAGCAAATATACCTTGCTCTTATCAGTCTTAGGATACAGCGCATACAGATTATCAAGATTAAACTGCTCCATGGCAATGATGTAGTCAAAGTCTTTTAGATCCTGTACTGTAACTTGTCTTGCTCTTTTAGCTGAGCAGTCAATACCTTTTTGACGCAGTAAAGCTTTAACAGGGGGGTAGACACCGTTGCCGATTTCTTCTTGTGAAGTGGCAGCAGAGCAGACAATAAAATCGTCATCAAGCTTAAGCTTCTTTACTAACTCTTTTAAGATAAATTCTGCCATAGGTGAGCGACAAATATTTCCATGGCAAAGGAAAAGCACTTTAAACATACAAATCCTTAAATAAAGACTCTTGATCCAGTTAGATGATATTAACCTGTAATCATAGATCTTTTAATTGAAAAATAAAAGAAAATTGAAAAGATAAAGTCTCTAAATGAAGTAAGAAAATAGGTAGCAAGTGTTGATTGGCGTTACTTTTATAACGCCAATCATGGTGAGGTCTCGATCTCTTACGACTTACTTAACTCTCTTAATTACCATAGAGGTGTTAATGCCACCAAAAGCAAAATTGTTTGACTGAATGAACTCAACTTCTTTTTTCAGAGGTTTGTTCATGATGTAGTCAAGATCTCCGCATTGAGTATCTACTTCATGTAAGTTTAAGTTTGGATTAAACCAGCCTTCGTTCATCATGTTTACAGCTGCAATAGCCTCAACTGCACCACATGCGCCTAAGGTATGACCAAAATAACTCTTTAAAGTTGAAATTGGGGTCTTGTTGCCATAGATATTAGCTGTAGCATTAGATTCAGCTACATCGCCACGAGCGGTACCGGTGCCATGAGCTGAAATGTAACCGATATCGCTAGGTGAAAGTCCAGCATCTTTAATTGAGCTTTCAATACAGATTTGAATGGTCTTTGGATTTGGAGAGGTGATATGGGTAGCATCACAGTTTGTTGCAAAGCCAATTAATTCACCTAAGATATTAGCTCCACGTGCTTTAGCGTGTTCATATTCTTCTAATACTACAGTACCAGCACCTTCACCGATGACTAAACCGTCTCTGTCTTTGTCAAAAGGTGCAGGGGTCAGTTTTGGTGTATCGTTTTTAGATGAAGTTGAGAACATGGTATCAAAGACACCAGCATCACAAACAGACAGCTCTTCAGCGCCACCTGCTACCATTGCATCCTGATAGCCATTTTTAATAGCTTCATAAGCATATCCAATAGCCATTGAGCCAGAGGTACAGGCAGTTGAGGTAGGGATAATTCTACCAGTAATGCCAAAGAATAAAGAGATGTTTACAGCAGCAGTCTGAGGCATCATCTTTACATATGAGTTTGCTGTTAGATCTCCTGTGGTGTTTTCAGTTAGCATTGTAGCAAAGTCTTTTACAGCATAAGTACTGCCAAATGATGAACCGTAAGCTACACCGACACGACCTGACTTTATAAATGGATCATCTAGTAGACCTGCGTTAATTAAAGCAAGTTCTGATGCTCTTGTGGCCATGATAGATACACGGCTCATAGAACGGGTCTTTTTTCTTGTATAGTGCTCAGGAGCTACAAAGTTGTCGCAAGGAGCAGCAAGTTTAGTGATAAGCCCCTGTACAATCTCCCACTCCTGCATATGCCTTACTGCATTTTGACACTCTAAAATCTTGATTCTGTTCTCTTCCCAGGTTTCACCGAAAGCTGTAACTAGCCCCTGACCTACGATCGCTACTCTTCTACTCACAGTAAACCTCCGTTAACAGAAATAACCTGACGTGTTATATAGGATGCTTTATCTGACATTAAAAATGCAGTCAGGTCAGCTACATCCTGAGCTTTTCCCATTCTCTTTAAAGGGATCATTTTTAGAATTTCTTTTTTCACAGTCTCATCTAACTCAGCCATATGAGTATCGATTAAACCAGGTGCAATAGCATTAACGGTAATGTTGCGCTTTGCTACCTCTAAAGCTAAGGCTTTGACAGCACCAATAAGACCTGCCTTTGATGCTGAGTAGTTTACCTGTCCACGGTTACCCATAATGCCTGATACAGATGAAATAGCAATGATTCTGCCACCTTCATGCGCTGCAATTAAAGGCATGATGCAAGGCTTTACTACATTATAAAAGCCATCTAAATTGGTGTGAATGACTCCATCCCAATCTTCATCTGTCATCATAGGAAAAGCTGCATCTGCTGTTAACCCTGCGTTACATACAATGCCATAGTAAAAGCCGTTTTCTTCAATGTCTTTTGTAAGTACTTCTTTAACCTGCTCGCGATTGGTTAAATCAAACTGAACAGTACTAGCCTTACCACCGTTCTCTTCAATGATGTGCTGTGCTTCTTTAGCTCCTTTAGCACTATTTCTATAGTGCAGGACCACTTCATGCCCCTGTTTACCGAGCTCAATCGCAATTACCTTGCCAAGCCCAGTTCCGGCTCCTGTAACTAATACTCTTCTCATATTTTTTTACTCAGTTTTTAGTTTCGTTTATATGTAATTGGTAGTATACAAGTTTTTTATAAAAATCTTTACTCTCGATTGAAGAGTTTATGTTTATCCTTATCACAAATAGAGATCACATTGACTCTACCTGAAGCAAACGGTTCTTTGTTCTCATCATTAGTGGAAACTTTTTTATTTACAAAAATCTTGCCTTCAAAATTAGCTAAAGTGCCATCTGACATATTCTTGTAAACTTCGATATTAAGTACATAGCCAGTTTTAAAAAAAGGCTCTTTTACTTTCAGATCTCGAGCTCCTAAGATCATGCCCATCTTGGTTTTATTTCCTGTACCATGCAGGTTATAGCCATTCCATATACCCACGCTTTGAGCAAAAATTTCTAAGGCAAAAAAAGAGGGTAAATTACCATCTTCATTTAAGAAAGGAGAAAGTACTCCTTCATGATTAACATAGCACTTGGTTAGAGCTTTGTTTTCATCAACGTAAACTACCTCATCGATTAGAACCATAGGTGGCTCATGGGGAAGGTATTCACGAGGTGATAGATATTTATTCATGTTTTAACCTGAATTTTAATTATGCATTAGCAATGATGATTGACGCGTTATTACCACCAAAGGCAAAAGAGTTAGACATCATAACTTTCTTTTTAGCTTTCATTTTCTCTTTAACTAAGCCACACTCATCTAAAGTATCATCAATTTCATCATGAGAAAAATCCTGAACAGGTAAGTCAAGATCATGCTTTAAAAGGTAACATAGAATAGCAGCCTCGACGATACCTGCAGCTCCTAGTGTATGACCTGTCATGTATTTGGTTGAACTACAAGGCACTTTACCTTTAAATAAAGATGCCATAGCTTTACTTTCCATTGCATCATTTAACTTAGTAGCTGTACCGTGAAGATTTACATAACCAATATCATCAGTTGTCAATGATGCGTCATCTAGTGCCATTTTCATAGCGCTTATAGCTCCTGCACCACTAGGTTCAGGTGATGATACGTGATAGGCATCAGATGATTCTCCTACACCTAAAAGTTCAAGAGAAGCTTTCTTTTTAGATAAGATCATCAAACCGCCACCTTCACCGATGTTAATACCGGCTCGATTTTTATTAAAAGGCAGGCATCTTTCATGAGAGAGAACTCCCATGCTGTTAAAACCGTTAATTGGCACTTTGCATAAGGTATCAGCACCACCTGCTATCACAGCGTCAACAAGACCACTTTCTAACATTCTCTTGCCACAGATTAAAGCTCTGGCACTAGAGGAACAGGCTGTAGAAATGGTATAGGCAGGACCATCAATCTCTAGATAATCAGCTAAAAACATTGAAGGATCACCAAACTCTTGAGATTTATAGTAGAAATCTCGTGATGGAACACCTGTTTGCATGAACTTTTTGAGTTCATTCTCTGTTTCATCAAGTCCAGAAGTTGAGGTCCCTAAAATAATAGCAATTCTATCTTTAGAGTATTTTTGTTTTAACTCATTGATACTGTCTTTAATAGAATCAGCAAGAAAAGCTAAAACAGCACTGTTACGGCTCTTGTGCTCAGGGTACTCATCAAGTCTTGGAAGTTTTGCCTTAATTTGTCCAAAATATGAACCTTTATGTTCATTTAAAAGATCATCACGATATGTAAGGTAGCATCTGTCTGTATGAGATAAGCTATCTACAATAGTTAATTCATTTGTTCCTAAAGAGCTTACTGAGGTAAGAACATTGATATAAATCATAAACTATACGTACTTAAAGTTAATTGTATAATTAAATTCAAAATTTATTATTTTATTAGGTAATCGTTTGCCATTCATTGATTTGTATTCAATTTTGTAAATCACTTTTCTCATTTTTGTGATATCTACATATGAAATTGTTCTTTCATTACCCTTATCAATAATTCTAAATTCTTTAGGTAAGTCGTTATTTAAATTACTCTTATAACTTAACATTATATCAAGTAATACCTGATTTATAGGTGGAAGCATGGCTTTTGGAACTGAGTATTCAGCGTTTATGCCATTTTCATCATAAGTTATGGTAAAAAGTTTTAGATAGCCTGGTGTCAGACCTGTTACAGAAATAGAATTTTTCTTAATTACAGATGAAACTAAAAGAGAGCTCTTTTTTCCGTTATAAGTTGTCGATAGTAGCTGATCAAAGCTCTCTTCTGTATCAAACTTAGCTTTAGGAACAGCGATTTCAATCTCTTTGGTGATATAAGCTTTTAACTCTTCTGTTTGCTTTTGTTCAGTACTGCTGCAAGCTACAAGTAAAGATAGTAAAGAGAAGATTATAGCTGTAAATAAATGTTTTCTTTTCATTTACACACTCCCAAAATTGTTGTTTTCAACATCTTTTAACAGTTCAGGCAAGATGGTTGATAGTACAAATGAACATAAGATACCTGATGAAAGTGCAAGAGCAAAACCAGAGATGGCACTTACAGAGCTTAAAACAAGCACTCCCATGGTTAAAAGCGTAGTTAATAAAGCTGTAACTATTGCAACTAATGAAGTGGATTTGATATTAGTATTTGAATTAAAAAAGATTGTATAGTTAACTCCAATACCTAATACTAAGATTAGTGCTAATTCACTAAAGAGATTTAACTGATATCCACTAAGCAGTATGGTTGCAAGGGCAAAAAGCACACTTATAAGTGAAAAAACTGCAGCTACAAGTCCTTTTAATACGCCAAGTCTTAATACTGATACTAAAAAAATCACAATTAAGAAAGTATATAGAACATAAGAGATTAGAACTCTGTAATGGCTAAAGACCTTTATAAAATCATCTTTTCTGTCTAAATAATAAGCATTGGCTGTAAGATGTGAAATCTCACTTTCAAGCTTTGTTCTGTCCTTTACGTCATATAAAAGTATAGACAAGGCATAGGGACTGTTATCAGAGCCTTTGATATACAACGGTTCATAGGCATTACCTAAAGGGGATTGTATAAATTTGTCTAATGAGAGCTGTTGATAACTATAGAGCTTGACTAAATTCTCTTTATTTTCTGTTAAAACAGGATCTTTTAAGCTCTTTAGAGTTTTTTGTATAAGAGAAAAATTATGCTCTTGAGTCTTTAAAGAAACTAAAGGTATGGCTCTGTATGAGGATATATCTTTATTCTTTACCATGAGCTCTAAGAGCTGTTGTAAGCTCTCATTGATATGTAATAGCTTGTCTTCAGAATTAGCCTCAATAATAAGATATTTCGCTGATGCTTTCTGATTGGTAATTTTGGCTATTTCATCATCCTGAATTTTTAAAACTGCAGGTAAATTCTGAAATGAAGCTGGATCGTCATTTACTGAAAACTTACTTAAACCAAAGGCAGTAGTTAAAACAATTAGGACAATGATAGCAAGATTCACTTTTTTAGATGCAACAAGCTTTAAATATCCGTTAAATACGCTCTTTAAAGGGAAATCTTTTTTCTTTACATGAGCGCACAGATAAGGCTCAATTAAAATCACTGTAAGGCAGCTAAAGGTGATAGCTGCCATACAGAAAACTGAGAGTTGTTTTAATGGAGTAACAGGTGAGAGTACGATGATTAGATAGGCAACTACATCAGTACCTACAGCAAATAAAAGAGGCTTAATCATCTGCTTTATAGTGTCAATGGGAGATCCTGAACAATCCTTGCTTACTCTTAATGTCATGTAATAGATAGTGTAGTCACAAACCACACCAACTACAGACAGACTCATACCAATTATGACCAGATTTATAGTATCAAAAAAGATACATAAAAACGAAAATCCAACTAAGATACCTGTACTAACTGAAAGTACGGTTAAAGCTACAGGAATAACCGTTCTAAAGACAAAAAAGATTAAAGCAAAGACACCAATAATCGTAATTGAACCTAAAACAGTTAAATCCTTTTGTGCAAGTGCTGAGGCATAGTCTGAATAAAAAACAGTGCCTCGTTTTAAAATAGTAGTTCCTTTATATAAAGACTCGGTTTTAGCAATAAGATTATCTACATAAGAGCAGAACTCTTTAGATGAGTTTATGTCAAATCCAGCACTCTTGGTGCGTACGTTTAAAAAGTACCAAAGGTTGTTGTGCTCATCAGTGACACTTAAATATCCATTTTTTACATTGAGTTTTACGTCTTTTGATAGAAAAGTGGCTACATCACGAGTAAGTAGCAGAGGATCTGAGATGATCTCTTTTTCAGTAACACCAGAAAAACCTGAGTAAAGAGTAGATAACACCCATTTTTCATATGAGCTGTTCTCCATTCTTGCTTTGGCTTTTTCAGAGATTAAAGCTGTTTTATAGTTGTATAGAAATTGATTGAAGTTCTGTTGCGCTCTTTTATCAACAGCACCGATGACGTTCTCAACACTCTTGTTTTTTTTTAGTTCTTTATTAAAGAAAGCACAAGCCTTAACTCCATCTCCATTATCTTTAATTAAAAAGACTACCTGTCTATCAAGTCTTTTGGTATAAGTATCGATCGTAGTCTTTGAGACTTTTGATTGAGTCTCAGTAGGTAATAAAGAGAGAATTGAGCTATCAATAGTAATATTGCTTATTCTAAGACTAAAGACAATAGTTAGTACAATAAGCAAAAATACATAAATAAGAGAAAAAGCCTTATTTAACAAGGTATGACTGTTCCTTTACGTTTAATGTAATCTTGCCGGTGCTATAATCGCTAAAAGTAAGCACAGTGGTGTCTTTTGAGATGTCTTCAATGACGATTTCTTTTACTTTATCTGAGCCTTGAATTGTGATCTTATTAAAGATCTTAGATAGAAGCTCATCATTTGGTTTCAGCTCTAAAGTCCAGTTATTAAGATTTCCTGAAAGCTTATATGAAAAGTACTTTTCATTAACTTCATTCATAGAAAAGATGTTTAAAAGTAAATTTGAGATCTCAAACAACTGTGGATTGTTATCACGGGTGATCTCATTGATCTCATCATCCATGATTTGAGCAAAGCGATTAGGAGTAATAATTTGCTCTAATTCAAAAGGTGTATTTTGCCTGAAAAATACATTCTTATTCTCAATGATGATGACAACACCTGAGCTTTTCAAGATTTTATTGAGCTTGTTTAAGGTCTTCTCCTGGTTATAAGAGGCCTTAAAATTAGCATCTTTTTGTAAAAGAGCACTAAGCTCATTTACAGTTAAGGCATTAGTATTAAATGAGAAAGCTAATGCAACAAAAATAAACAGAAATTTAAAAAGTTTGTTCATCTTTGTAACCTCGTTTACCTCTGTTCGCTTTCATATTTTTTGATGGCATTCAATAAAGATTTAGGAGTTTCAAAGATAAGTTCACCTGTATTAGCTTTGATACATACCTGTTCAGTTTTACCATAAGCACACAGGGTATTACTATCCTTTGGATAAACCTCATAATGAAAGACAACTTTTCCTTCATACTCACAAAGTAAGGTCAC
This sequence comes from uncultured Gammaproteobacteria bacterium, assembly GCA_900315395.1. GTDB lineage: Bacteria > Pseudomonadota > Gammaproteobacteria > Enterobacterales > Succinivibrionaceae > Succinivibrio. Next base: position 35,393 of record OMZC01000068.1, on the reverse strand, counting down.
AACTCTTAAAACTTTATCGGTTACTCTAAGATACTTTCTGTATTTACAGGTGCATTCCGTGATTGGATATGCAATACCTTCATCTTTCATGTCCTGATAGCCGTATTTAATCTCTTCTAAAAAGGTTTCACGGGCTAATTCAAAGAACTTTATATAATTACCGTGCCAAACTACACCCATGGCATCAGTGTCATGAAAAGAAATTGGAAATACAGCTTCATGAGAAAGTATAAATTTTGGTCTTCTATACATATAAGTCTCTTAGACAATCTTTACTTTTATTTATCGGTATTAAAAAAATTATAAAAGTTGAACCACTGATAAGGATATTCAAGACAAAGATCTTCTAAAACCTTAGCATAAGCATCAGTGTACTTTTTGACCGATAATTCTCTTTGTTTTCTGTCAATAATAATCTGTTTTGCAAAATCCTTGCAGACAATATCAATCTTGTGAGTCTTAGGATTTTTAAGTCCAAACACTAAAACTACAGGACATTTTAAAACAGAAGCTAATACAAAAGGTCCTTGAGGGAGATTTGCTTTTTGTCCTAAAAAAGTAGTCTCAACAATGCGATTCTCAGTATGTTTTGCCTGTGTTTGTGTTGGTACTCTGTCAGCTGCAATAGCAACGATTTCATTATTGTCTATCTTTTCTTTTAGTAAGATAGCAGTATCTGGTCCTATAGATTTAGTTGAGATAACATTGACTTTTGCGTCAGGCGATAATGACTTAATCATGCGATTGAAGTTTTCAGCATGCTCTGTAAAAGCAATAGAGTTAATTACGTGCTCATCTGTTTTAGTATATACGGCGCGTAGTGCTTCAATATCGCCTAAATGAGAACAGAAAATTACAAAGCCTTGATGATAATACTGCTTAATCTCATGTTCACAATTATCTTTATAAATTACATCTTTACCTAATTTTAAATCACCTTGCCATGCTTTTAATTTATCAAGCAGCATGTATCCAAAAGAGAGAAAATGAAAGAAAGGATGTAATTTTAAAGGCTCCATACCTCTACTTTTGCGAGTTTTATTAACTAATGAAAGATATTTTTTTGAGATCAGTCTTTGCTTTTTAGATAAAAGATAGTAAACATACATTACAGGAATAAGAATAATACTAAAGACAGCTCTTCCTCCTATGTTATAGAAGAAAAGCATTAGCTTTAGGCCATAATAGCCACCTTTTGCTTCTTTTTGCTCTTCCCAATGCTTATTACTATCTGGCATTTTTAAAGATCCTAACTGGTAAGGTAAGAACGCTTATGCAACAAAGCTTAGTATGCATAAGTGAAATTTTGACATTATCAATAGGTTTGAAATTAGAAATACCTCCTTTTGGATAATCTACTCTGGTCTCAAAGAACTTTACTCTAACGCCATTCCAAACTAGTCTTACCAAAACTTCAATATCAAAGTTCATACGTGAGCCTATATGACTCTTATTTATTACAGATACTGTCTTTTCTAGAGGATAAACTCTAAAACCAATCATGGCATCTTTAATCATGGAAGACAGGGTCTCTACATGCACAAAGAAGTTGGTGATCTTACGACCTATAACACGTGATCTTGGGGCGTTTGCATCATAAACAGGCATTCCTGAAATTACACAATCTTCATTGTCTTTTGATAACTTCAAAATCTTATCCATATCCTCAATGCAATGCTGTCCATCTGAGTCAACCTGTACAGCATGGGTAAAGCCTGCTTTATAAGCATATTTAAGACCTGTAGTTACTGAGCCTCCTTTACCTTGATTTATATCATGTTTTAGTAAGGTCACACGCTCATTAGCTAGATTGTGACTGTTAACAGTCTTCTCGATGATTGTGGCATTTTCAATGTCATTACCGTCATCTACCACAATTACGGGCAAGCTGTACTTTGCAAGTCTAGTTAGCACGCTGTCAAGAGTTGATGCATGTCTGTAGCAGGGCACAATTGCGCAGTATTTCATTAGAGTTTGATCCTTCCTGAACTTGCCTTACTCATGGTGTTTAAAATGTCATATTCAAAGTTAACATTGTTCTTAAGATGATTATGTGCAACTTTTAAAACAATCTCATCCTTAGGAAGAATAGGGGCTGTAAACTTAATAGTTGGAATGTTACCTGACAGCTCAAGATTTAAGACTTCTTTGCAAAAGTCATACACCCATCCTAACTGTACAACACCAGGAAGAATAGGTTGTTCTTCAAAATGACCTTTAAAATAGAAAAGATCAGGATTTACTTTTATTGTTACTTCAAAAGAATTCTCATCGATTCTTTTAATTTCGTATTCTTTAGGTTTAATCATTAAACAGCTCTCTTAACTGTGAAGTTATTTTCTTGCCCATGCTGTTTAGGGGAATTTCTTTTAAAATTCTTACATATCTTGGCATTGCAACTAAAAGTAAATGATCTTTTAAACTGCTCTTAATTGATTTTACAAAGTCCTGTTTAATCTTATCTTTATTATCGTTGCTTATTAAATCTTGATACATCTCATCATCTACAGCTACAACAATTCCAATAAAGGTACGATCACCTTTTTCTAAAGGCAAAGCTACACAATCAGTAATATGCTCGTGTTTTTTGACTAAATCTTCAATCTGAGTAAGACTTACTCTGTTTTCTTCAAGCTTAATTACTTTATCTTTTCTGCCGATTACTTTGAATTTGTCCCCATTAAATTCAAGCTTATCATCAAGTTTGTATTTCTTATCGATTAATGGAGAGTAAAGGTAAAGATCTCCATTGTTTTCTTTAAAACTTACTTCAGCAAATGGAGTGTAATACTCTTCAGCGCCTGAGAGTTTTCTATATCCCATGAAGTTAGTTTCTGTACTGCCATAGATCTCTGTGATTTCACATTCTGACCAAGCGTAATACTTAGCAGAGGCTGCAATATCCATTGAGGAGCCTGCTGAGAGTGTAAAAATAATCTTTGGTGCTTTTAGAAACGGATCAATACGCTTTAAAAAGGCTGGTGATGATACAAAAATAAGTTTTTTATCTTTATAGTTACCACAAAGCTCTTCATGGAACTTAATAAACTGAGCATCAAAAGGGATCTTACGTAAAAGAGGCAACAAGATTCTAAAGGTAAGTCCGTACATGTGATATGGAGCAACAGATGCCACTACAGCTGAGTTATCACTGTTATCAAGAACTTTTGTTAAATCCTCAAGATGTAAGATGTCAAATTCAAGATGTCTTAACGTCTTATCAATTCTCTTACTTTTACCAGTAGAGCCTGAGGTGTAAAACTCAATTTTTAAATTACTGTCTAGAACTGGTGTAATTTCAGCATCATGATTTCTTAAAGGAATTTCTTTTAATGGTGTTTGTCTTACAGCAGCTTTAATGGTTGTAATATCAAAGAAAGGAATTTCTACATCATCAAAATTCTTATCAGAAATAATAGCATCAAAACAGCCGTTATCTTTAGAGCACATGTCTTTTCTTATAATACCAGCAAAGACAGGGATCTTTTTAGCATATAAGCAGGCAGCAAAAGCAACTGTAAACAGATAAGAGTTTTCAACATAAATAGCAAAGCGTTTTTCTTTTGACATAGATAGAAAAACAGAAAGTGCTTTAACCATAAGTTGCAGATCATAAAGATGGTAGGTGGTTTCTTTATCAAAAGCGACTACTTCTCTAGGATCTCGATTTGAATAAATTGCTTCATGAAGACTTAAGGTTTTAACTGTCATGTGATTTTCTGATAATTATTCTGATTACAAATTCTATAGCGATTAAACATCCTATAAGGATATATGAAATTAATCCATTATAGAGTGTCCATACCTCAATATCATTTGATAAGGATGTATATAACGCAATAAGGCCATTAAAAATAAAAAATAATGACCAGACTACGGTTACTTTTCTTGTATAACTAATTGCAAAATCTGGAAGTTGTCCTTCTTTTTGAGTCAATTTTGCAAAGCGGGTGATAATGGCATCACCTTTATATAAAGACAAGAAAAAGATTGCAAAAAAAAGCGCATTTACAAAAACGGGATAGAAAAGTACTAACTTTAGATTGTTAAAGACAGCTGAACCTATACATAAAATAGCAGCTGTAATCAATGAACAACAGGTTAGTACTTTAAACTCTGAATGCTGTCTTCTGCTCAACACAAGTCTTAATAAAAACACTGCTGCAACTGTTGGTAGCACATACTTTATGAGCTCCAACTTGATACCTGCATAAATTACAAAAGGATAACATACCCCAAATACTATACACAGGGTTAGCAGTATCTTTTTTAACATACTTGTGTCAATTAGCTTTATTTAGAGCTTACTTGCTGTTTATAAGTTTGTAGACTACATCAACTACGTCTTGTACGGTACGTACAGTCTTAAAGTCCTCAGGCATGATCTTCTTGCCAATGGTCTTCTGTAGTTTTACAACCAAATCAACAGCATCAATGCTGTCTAATTCTAGCTCTTCAAAAAGTTTGCTTTCTGGTTTGATATCCTCAGGATCAAGCTCGAATAATGAAGCTAACATTTCCTGGATTTGTTTTAAGATCTCTTCTTTTGTCATAATAATTACTGTCTATTTGCTTTGATGTAATCTGCTAAAGTTTTTACTGAATAGAAGCATTTCTTCATTTCTTCATTATCAGCTGAAAGAGTAAGACCATATTTCTGCTTAATCGCCATACCAAGTTCTAAAGCATCAATTGAATCTAAGCCTAAGCCATCTACAAACAGAGGTGCCTCAGTCTCAATATCATTAATAGAAATGTCTTCAAGATTAAGTGAGTCTATAATTAACTGCTTAAGCTCGTCATACAATGGTTCCATATTTATTTCCTTTATTGTTTACAGTTTTGTTTTTATTTATCAATAAATCATTAGTTAACTTTACTTTGAATTAAAGCTTGTAATTCTTTAGCAATTCCTCTTGATACAGCAGAGACTTCCTTATCCTGATGTAAAGATAGATACTCACTGGTATCAAACTTATCTAAAATCTCGATTTTATATGTAAGTTTCTTTTTATAAATTTGAGACCAGGAAACATTTTTTCTTAAAGCAAAGCCATCAAAGTTAATCACTAATGGTCTAATGTTAGCTTTACATACAACAGCAATACTTGAAAAGCCATGTTTAAACTTAATTTTATCAAAATTTATAGTTCTTGTTCCTTCAGGGAATACGATTAAGTTATCTCCTCTTGCTAATGACTCTTTACAATCCTTCAGGATATCTTCAGGACTCAAAGAATTAGCTACATAGCGATTGCAGGCAATAATTCCACTTATAAAAGGATTACTCTTAAGAGACGACTTAATTACACAGTTTGCATTATTAACAAATGAATCTAATATCACGACGTCAAGTAAACTTGGGTGATTAGCAATATAGATGCAACCTGTGTCATCCTGTGTTTTCTTAAGATTCTTAATCTTGATATCAAAAATACCTAACAGACATGCTGTAGATAGATAAAGCTTGAAAGCATATTTAGTAATATTTCTTGAGACCTTGGTTCTTGTGTCTTTATTGGTTACCACTAATCTCATGAGATTAAAGAAAACCATGGAGATGACTAAGGCACCTAAACCAAAGAAAGCAAAGTATATTGACGAGATCAGTATTCTATAAAGACCTGCAACACAATGCAAAATGCTATTCATGCTTTAACTTTACATCCCACAAAAGTCGTTCACCCTTTAGTAAAACATCTTCCTTTTTGATTAAGTTCAATAAGAGGTTTAAGGATACGGGAAACAGGTGTTCTGACTTTGCTTTTAGCTTAGTAGTTGAAAACTCGTATTCATTACCTTTAGATACTACAAGTCCTACTGAGTATGGATAATCAGGAAAGTCTTTTTTTAAGTAGTTCTTAAAGAAAGGTGGAATAGATACGTTGTAATCGACAATTAAGATCTGTTTATAACCTGATGAGAGCATTACATAAGCGTCAGTTATGGCCATCATAAAAGAATCTATACCAGCACTTACAGAGTTAGAAGGGATCTTCTTTTTTGATAAAATGGTAAAGTTGCCGACACCAGTATTATGCACAGACATTGAAAAATCAGTAGGTGAGCAATCTATTCCTTTAGCTGCTGACTCTAGAACCTTATAGTTATGCTCTTCTTCACCAGTAGCACTAGAATAAATTACAGCATCAATATCTTCATGGGACTTTAAAAGTTCAATGCCGATATCGACAGCCATTCGGCATCCCATGCTAAGACGTCTTGCGGTCATCATTGGGATATTGGCTGGCTTCGGATTTACAGCCTTAATGTCAGCTGCAACTTCACCTAAAGCTAAAGATTTAAATTGCTCTTTAGTGTTAAATCCAAAAGCTCTGGCTGAATAATCATCAATGTTAAGTGCAAACTTCATGGCTAAGCCTTTTTACAAATAAACAGAGAATTACTAATTCCTAAGTTATCAATTATTTTTTCAACTCTAAAGCCTGCTTTTTCTACTAATGTGGTAAGCATGTCAGTTGTAAAGAATCTTGAATAGCCGTTGGCAACGGCGGTGAAATACAGTGAACCTGCGTTAATAGCAAAGTCTGCTGCCTTAAACTTCTGTCTGTCAGCAATAGGCTCTAAGATGCATACATGAGCGTCATCTTTTATTGATGCTTTGATACCTGAGAGAATATGAAGAACATGTTCTGGGGCAAAACAATCTAAGAACTGGCTCATCCACCAGATATCAGCACCTTCAGGTAACTTATTGTCCATCAGGATGTCACATGCTAAAAAATCAATTCTCTCATCTAAACCATGTGCATGAATATTTTCTTTTGCCATTTGAATTTGTGATGGTAAATCTAAGATTTTAACCTTTACATTTTTGATATTTTCACAGCAGGCAATTGAGAATTTTCCTGTATTGCCACCAACATCAAAGATAACTTTTGGTTTGAAGAGCTTGTTCATCTCTAAAATTGCCTGTTTAAAGGCAGTCTGAGAATATAAATGATCCCAATCAAACCATGCTTTTTGGGCTTTTTCTGGCAGTTCTCCTAAATGTGGATAGATGGTATCCCAATCTTTGTTAAATACAGCTAAGCCTTCAGCTTTGCCATTGACTAGAGATGCTTCTAAAGAAGCCATAGCCTTATAGCAGATCTCTTGAGTAAACTTTAAGTTAATCTTGGTCATATTGTCATTTAATAAGAAGAAACCAATCTTACTTAAAGTGTACTTATGATAATCAGATACAAGAACAAGCTGTCCTGATGCTGCCATATCAAGTAATACGCCTAACGCATATTCATTAAGATCGCATTTTTTGCATAAATCAGTAACAGTAATTCCGTCTATTTCTTTTTCTAAAACAGACAATACACCATGATCTAAGAGAATACATGCCGTCTGGAATAACATTGGAGAGGAGGCAATTTCTTGAGCTTTAGAGATAGCATCAAATGCTGAGATTTTTAAGTCTTTATAAAAGTTAGGCATAATTATTTTTTATTTTAAGATCAAAAAAGTAGAATAGAGATTTCTCTCTATTCTACTTTGGTAATTATTCTATTATTTATTTAATAACTGTTTGATTAAATCGTTAACGATTGGCTGTAGGTTTGCAACTTTAACTTTCTCTTTATGAGAAATTTCACCTAAAATCTTAAAGTTATCAATGTCGTTAACTTTGTAGAATCTTACGTGTAATAAGCCAATCTTCTTAGCATTGCCACCACGTGTTGAGAACTTTAACATATTTGAACACTGGTTCTCGTATGATCTTGACTCACCTGAAACTAAAATATTGTCAACACCTAAAGTTAGTAATGAGTTCTGGATCATCTGCTGAACAGCTGGATCTGCAGGCTTGTTGTTATTGGCAACAACACAGACTTTAGTAATATTGCCTGCATCAACTGCATTTACGGTCTTAACGTGACTCCATGAGCAACCAGTTAAAATTACAGCTGATAATGCTAATACAGATAACTTCTTTAACATACACACATCCTAAATGACAAATTGAAAATTTTTATTATTTATTATGATAGCATGAGACAACTAAAAGCTGTATGCCTTATTAGCAATTTCACTATGAGAGTGAAGATTAAATCTTAAATTTTTAATCACGATCAAAATTGTAGAATTTGTATAGTTACAATCTAATAAAAAAATCACAAGAAGTGAGTTCTCAACAGATAATGAAAGCGTGGTATTCTTCGCTCAACTCTCATTTCTATCAAAATTACCTACTATTAAAGAGATGATCATTCTCGGCCCATGTGGCTTTTTTGAGAGCTTCTGACTCCGTAAAAAAATTATGGCGGGTGCTATCGCTGTACAACAGCATGATGACGTTGTGAGCCTATCAACGATTTGACAAAAAAAACAGGATACAGATTTGCTTTTGGTAAATATGTAATTCCAGTTTCCTTATGGACCTATTTGGAGAAAGATCATCAATTTCTAATCAACCTTCCCTTTATAAAGGAGGCTCTATGGGTGTAGCACATAAGAAGCGTGAAAACCTTGCTACGTTTCATGATCTGCACAGAAGTGCCATAGGAATAGATATTCATTTTAATATGATATATTCAACTATCAGATTAGAACATGAGCTATTATTTGTTTTTATTTAGAAATAGGTGATTTTCCAATTTTGTCAGTCAAATTCTGTTTCACGCTAAATAAGTTATTCTTGAATGTAATTTTCCATGCTTTTGAAGCAACAAAACCGCCTCGCATCTATTCTTTTTGATAAATATGAAGTGAATCTGATTTATTTTCAAAAGATAAATCTAAGGTTAGCTCTGTATTTGTAACAATACCAATAGTCCCAAAACAGGAGATGTCACCCCCCATAATTTGTTGGCAGTGATATTGCATTTTATAGCTTTGTTCTCGGGCTCTTCATTCACAACATTATATCGAGCATCAACAAAAGATTGGGCGACAATGTTTCTTACAAGCTTTTCAGTTGTAAGGTTGTCTTTTAATAAAATATCTCCCAAAGCTTTTCCAAACCCATCTCTTTTTCTAGCACTAATTCTAGATTTTGCATCATCATCTAGACCTGCTCTTGGGGGTATAGGTAGGCTGATCAGGAGTAGAATCATTAGTAGCAAATCTTCTTGTTTCAGTATACTTATCTACAAATACAGTCTTGTTGTTTGTAGTTGAGTTTAGATCGTTTTTTACGATTCCAAAAATATCTATATAGGCTCTTGATTCAGCACAACCAGATAAAATTAAACATGCTGAAATAAGCAGAAAAAAAGTTTTTAATAGCTTAGACATATTTCATTCTTTGAGATATCTTTGTTTGTCTTAAAGAAATGATTTTTTAGTTTGTTAATATTTGTTAACCCAAAAATCTCATAAGCTACGCATTGTGCCTTATGCAAAAGTTAAGAGAGTGAACACAATGCAACTTTTGTAATGGTAGAGTGTTCCTGATTTAGTTAGTTGTCTATTTCATATATCGCAAAAAAAGCCCCATAGCATAACTATGAGGCACAACTATCTAAAAGAGAAACTTAAATAAATCTTTACCTAAACTACTAACGGATGTTCATGATTGAATCCATTGCAGTATTCTGAGTCTGCAGAGCCTGAGCATTAGCCTGATAGGTTCTCTGTGCAATAATCAGATCAACTAATTCTGATGCTAACTCAACGTTTGATAACTCTAAGTTAGCGCCTTTAATTGAACCTGCCATACCAGAATTAGCTTCACATGCCTGAGCTTCACCTGAGTTTACTGACTCTTTCCACTGAGTATCACCAACTTTGATTAAACCCTGAGGGTTTGTGAAGTTTGCCATTGCAACTTTACAGATCTTTGAGGTTCTGCCGTTGGTGTATGAAGCGATCATTACACCATCTTCGTTAACCTGTACGTTCTCTAGGACACCTGTTGAGTAACCATCATTTGTAATGCCACCTACAGAGAACTTTGAGCTGCCGTACTGAGTGTAGTTAAGATCTGCTACGATTGACTGAGAGTCATCAACACCACCTCCCATTGCTTGAGCTAATGTATAAGCATCACGTCCTTGAGCAGGTGGATTTGCTCCACCTGCATTAGTAAATGTGATTACACCTGGAGTCTGACCGTTGTTGACAAGCTTACCGTCTGTGCCGAACTCTAACTGAATTCCCTTAAATGTTGTGTTAGCATCAACAGATGGACTGTTAGCATCAACTTTCAAATCAACACCACCAGCAACGTCCACAGGGTTGCCATCGACATAAGTGATCACATTCCAGATGGTGTGACCATCTTTCACAGGATTTTGTGGATCAAAGTCTGGGTTATTATCTGTACCATCATTTGTATGATCCTTAATGAAGTAATAGGTTAGGGTATGAGCACCACCTAAAGAATCATAAATTGTCTGTGAAGAAGCATTGGTATAGGTTGAGCTGTCTGTATGATCAAAATTCTGGTAACCGAATGCTGCATCAGTAGCCTTTGAATCGGCGCCAGCAGGTAAGTTAAAGGTGATTCCAATCTTAGATGAAGCACGAGGTGCACCAGTGTCACTAGGAATTCTAATTGCTTTTGTAGATGTAATATCAAGATTGGCAACATCACCGTCTTCATTTACAGGATATCCCTGAAGATAATCACCCATAGCTGTAACAACATATCCATTTGGATTTAATTCAAAGGCACCGTTTCTGGTGTAGGTTCTGTCGCCATTATTAGCTGTTGCAGTGTCATTTGGTTCATTTGCTAACACAAAGAAACCGTTGCCGCTAATTGCCATATCCAGGTTATTACCAGTATCACCTGATAATGAACCTTGTACGAACTGCTGAGCTACTGTAGTAGTATTAGTACCCATACCGGTAGCTGTTTTTGAACTTGTGAAAACTGAATTTGTGTAAAGATCGGCAAATTCAGCACGTGACTTCTTAAAACCGTATGAGTTAGCATTAGCAATGTTATTTGAGGTGGTATCTAAGTATTTCTGTGAACCATTTATACCAGTAATTGATGTATTGAACATAGCGTTTCTCCAAATAGATAATAGATAGTTTTTTTCTCTCTCAAATTTATTTTAATTTTGAGCTTTTCGCTCTTATGTTTTATATAAAGCAAATGCTGTGCCAATTATTTTATTTATTGAATTATAAAGAATTTAATTTTTAATATCAGAAAAATAGAGCCAGTTTGCCTTAAACGGCAAACACATTTTTACTAAAAACTTGCCTTTGCCGGGTACTTTTATACTTAATCACTTGAGCCATATATAGTAAAATCTACTAGATTTTTGTGAGGTAAATTATGAGTAAAGCTTTAGTCGTATTCTCTGGTGGACAGGATAGTTCTACCTGTCTTTACTATGCTTTAAATAAGTATGATAAGGTTGCAACCATTGGTTTTAACTATGGGCAACGACATGATGTTGAGATGAAATGCCGTTTAGAGTTTTTAGAAGCTTTAAAGGATTTTGATAAAGAATTATTTAAAAAGTATGAAGGCGACAGAGTTGTTGATATGTTGTCTTTTAAAGATCTTACAGATTCAGCTTTAACAAAAGCTCATGAAGACTATGTTATGAATGAGGAAAATCACTTACCAACCTCATTTGTACCAGGACGTAACTTAATCTTTATGTGCTATGCGGCAAGTTATGCCTATACCATTAAAGCAGATACTGTGATTACTGGCGTAGGACAGGCAGATTATTCTGGATATCCAGATTGCCGAGACAACACCATGAAAGCTTTAGAACGTGCTGTAAATTTAGGTATGGAATCGAATCTTAAGTTTGAAACACCTTTAATGTTCAAATCTAAAGCTCAGACTTTTTACCTAGGCTATGAATTAGGTGGTATGGATTTTGTAAAGCTTATCGTTGAAAAGACTCATACCTGCTATGAAGGACAACATGACAAGTTACATGATTGGGGGTATGGATGTGGAGAGTGCCCATCATGTAAATTAAGAAAGAAAGGTTATGAGGAATTTTTAGATAGCCTGAAAAAGTAATTAAAAAAGCGCTCATTCTAGTATGAGCGCCTTTTTAATTGAGCTTAGACCTAGTTTTGAATTGACTTAATCTTATAGCTGTTTTCTATCTTATTGCGCTTAAAGTTAGACTGGAAGTTTTTAAGTGCAATTAAGAATGCCAGAATAATGAAACCACCTGGTGGCAAGATTGCAACCATTAATGTGTAGTCTGATGACATTACCGTACACTCTAATGACTTACCAAACTCTCCAAAGAGATTGGATGCTCCCATAAAAAAAGTTCCAGAGCCTAAGATCTCACGTAAGGCTCCTAGCACAAACAGTACTAGTGAAAAACCAATACCACAGCCTAAAGCATCAAAGAATGAGGAAATAGGACCATTTTTGCCGGCATAAGCTTCAGCTCTACCCATAATAATACAGTTAGTTACAATCAATGACAGATAGATACCTAACTGTGAGTAAAGATCCTGGAAATAAGCCTGAGTATAGAACCTTACTACGGTAACTAAAGTTGCAATTAAGAGTACGTAAATTGGAATACGTACTTCTTTAAAGATTAACTTTCTAATTAAAGAAATTACAAAAGAGCTTACACAAAGTACCAGTAAGGTGGCAATGGCAAGACCGGTGGCACTAGCAGCTGAGGTTGTAACAGCCAGCAGCGGACATAAACCCAACAACTGACAAAGACCTGGGTTATTTGACCAAATCCCTTTTAAGAAAACTTTAACAATTCTCTCTTTAGGTTGTTTTGTTTCTTTTGCACTAGTATCAAGTTTGCCTTCTACAGGCTTTAAGTTTTCACTCATTTAGTTCTGTGTCCTGCATTTTGAAAATCTGTTTAAATCAAGCTCGTTAAGCTCTTTTAAAGCCATAGAGGTAGCAACTACGGTAGCACGAGAGGTTACAGTAGAACCTGAAATGTAATCAAAGTCACCTCCAAGCTTCTTAACGTCCCAATTAGCATCATCAAGAGCGTAACCTGAGAATTGATCTAGGAAATTACCATGAGCTCTATCAACTTTATCTCCTAAACCTGGTGTCTCTGAAGAAAACTGAATATCAGCTTTATAAACTTTTTTATCTTTATCAAAACCTGCAATCATCACTAATGGATTTGAATAACCCATTGAGGTTTCATAGGTCATAACATAACCAGTGATTTCTGAAGCTCTGCTTGCAACAAATAGCTTTTGGTTAGAACCAATGTATTTACCCTTTTTAATTTGATAACAGGTGATCTGACTTCCTTTATCTTTAGCTTCATCAGGTAATAAAGCTAAAACACGGGCATCAATACTGTTCTTCTGGTTTTCAGCAATTTGATCTTTAGTGGTGTTCTCAACATACAGAACAAGCCCTACACATAATGAACCTACAATAGCTAAAGACACTCCTGACAATAAAGAACGTAGTCCTTTATTCATGCGTTTTGTCTCTTTTTCGTTAGTACCTAAAAGAGTCTCTACGTTAGTGTTTTTCATTATTGCAGTCCTCCTTTTTTGTATCTATAGCCAAATGGTCTTCTGTGAGTTAAGACATCAATTAAAGGAGCTGCAGCATTTGAAAGCATTACTGCAAATGCTACAGCATCTGAGTAAGAACCAAATGCTCTTAAGATCACGATTAAGAAAGCAACTAAAATTGAGAAGTAGATACGTCCCTTTGATGTGCCAGCATTAGTTACAGGATCAGTAATAATAAAGAAAGCAGCCATCATGGTACCGCCAAAGAGTAAGGTGTCTAGCGGTGGCAGAAAGTATCCTGGAAAGATATGTGAAAGCAGTAGAGAGAAAGCAACAATGGCTACGAAGAAAACTACTACCATCTTAACTAAAATGATCTTAAAGGCAATCAGGGCAATACCGCCTAAAAGGTAGGCTATAGCTAAACATAAATAAGCTAAATACTCAGATGACTGAAAATTTACATCTATCTTCTTATATAAAGTACCGCTCTTTCTTGCTGACTTTATCTCTTCTAGGAAAGTAGCACCAGAAGTAGCATCAGTATCTGTTGATGCTAATGACTTATCAACTACAACCACATCTGTATTTGACATTGTACTTTCATCAGTATTTTCATCTAATAACGTAATGTTTAAAGCGTCAATTTCTTTTTTTAAAGCATTAGCGCTTTTCTTATCGTAAATAACTGCTGCGGTTTTCTCTAATGATGCTACAGAAAAAGCAAATGGAGCAGGGGCAACCCATGATAAACCTACAACAGATGGACTTGAAATTACGATAAAGACAAAACCGGCCATGGCAGGGTTAAAGATATTATTGCCAAGACCTCCGAATACAGCTTTAACCACAATAATAGCAAATACAGTTGCAACAACTGCGTAATAGCAAGGTAGAAGAGGAGGTAAGGTCATACCTAAAAGAGCTGCTGTAACTAAATAAGACAAGTCTGACAATGAGTGCAAAACTGATCTATGTCTTAAAAGAGCAACTACCACCTCACAGATCACAGCTGTTACTAGGCAGTTTATAAACTGGAAGAAATTACCAAAGCCAAAAAAGAAAATCTGAACCACAAAAGCAGGTAGTAGACATAAAGACACAATACCCATGATCATCTTGGTGGTCAAAGGTGCTTTTAAATGTGGAGCAGTTTCAATTCCTAGGTTCTGTCTTGAAACTCCATTAAAATTAGTGTTCATTTTTTACCTTTTTGATCTCAATGTCTTTTTCTTTAATGCCTGAGGCAATGAATTGTTTTCTTCTTTTGGTTCCTGATGAGAAAGTAAAACCTGAGCAATTACTTTCTTTTGAACAGGATTCTGCAAGCTGTCATCAGGCTCTAAACCAACTAATGGATGATTCTCGTTGACAATTACAGGTTCATTGTAAGCTTTAATATTTAAAATATTATCTCTTACACCAGCCTGAGTTCTTAAAGCATATGGCAGAACATCTACAACTTCAGCCTGTGCTTTAGCAACTTTAGTCTCTACATCATCCTTTTTCGGAAGAATGGATGTTTCCATATGGCCTTGATGTTTTGCTACCATAATGGCTTTTCTTTCAACATCTTTAATTCTTTGTACAGCCTGAGCTTCTTTAGTGTCTTCAGCAGAAGCTACTACAGGTTGGTTTGCTGTAGAACCTTTAGCTGCCATTAAAGCAGCCTTACGCTCACGAGCTTTTGCCTTAGCTTCTTCGATTGCTTTTTGACGAGCAGCAGCGAGCTCTTCAGGCGACATATTCTTTTCAGCCTCTTTTTGAGCTTTCATTCTGGCTAATGCTTCAGCTTTCTTCTTAGCACGAGCTTTTTCTTCTTCAGCTAAACGAACATTGCGCTCTTCCATACGCTGTTTAGCTCTCTCATTACGAACCTCAGCATCGTAAATATGCTTCTCTACAGCCTTTTCATATCTGAATTGAGCTGTAAGAGGTATATAAGAAGGGCAAACATAGGTACAGCAACCGCATAAGGTACAATCTTTAATTCCACACATCTGAGCTGCAGCATGGTTATGAGCTTTTGACTGATTGTACATCTGATAAGGCACAAGGCGACTTGGGCACACTCTAGCGCAACGACCACAGCGGATGCAATTTGATGGCTCTTTTATTCTTGGGATCTCATTTGAACCAGGAGCCATGATGCAGTTTACTGACTTGGTAATAGGCACATCAATTGAAGGTAGAGTAAAGCCCATCATTGGGCCACCTAAAATGATCCTTTGGTGGAACTCTGGATTTAACTCATAATTACTTAAAACGAATCTTACAGAGGTTCCTAATCTTACTCTTACGTTACCTTTTCTCTTTAAAGAATTGCCAGTTACTGTAACTACTCTTGAGGTTAAAGGACGTCCATCTACCACAGCTTCTTTTACTGCTAAGACAGTACCTACGTTATCAACTACAATGCCACACTCTGAGGTATGAGCGTTATATGGCACTTCAATACCGGTTAAAATCTTAATAAGATTGCGAGCAGAGCCTGATGGATATACAGTAGGGATCACTCTTACAGTTGCTACCTCTGCACAAGCCTGTTCCATAGCTGAAATTGCTTTTGGCTTGTTGTTCTCAATAGCAACTAAGGTGATCTTTGGATTTAAAATCTTGTTGAAGATCTTAATACCTAGAGCAATTTCACTTGCGCGTTCCTGCATAATTCTGTCATCACAGGTGATTGCAGGTTCACATTCACAACCGTTGATAATAAGAACATTACAACCTGAGATTGACTCATCTAAGGCTGACTTTAACTTAATATCAGTTTGGAATTGAGCTCCGCCTAAACCTTCTACGCCAAAACTATGCATTCTAGATAAAAGATCTTTACTGTTCATGCTCTCCCAATTTGGAAGAGGAGCTGGCTCAATTTCTTCATCTAAGCCATCAGGTTTAATGGTAATGCAAAGACCTGTATAGCCACTAGGATGAGGTAAAAGCTCTTTTGAAATAGCGGTAATAGTACCTGAGGTAGAGGCGTGACAAGGCACTAATCTGCCAGTTGTTGCAGTTAAAGGTTGACCTTTTTTAACATGATCGCCTACGTTTACTAAGATCTCGCCATCCTTACCTAAATGCTTTTCAATAGGTAAACAAATCAGCGATGGCAACTTTAACTCTTCAATTCTGCAGTTTTCAGTGTCTTTGAGCTCTTTTGGTTTAATGCCACCAAAGAACTTCCAAATTTTTGCCTGAGCAATTTTTTGTAATTGTTTAGATGACATTATTAACTCCCACTCTTAATTTGAACAGAGTGTATATTCCAGTTGAAATGAGATAGATTTCGTTCAAGTCTGATTTTTTCGATACACTTTTCTGGACAGTTGTTAATACATTCATCACAACCGATGCATTCTTCAGGATCTACAACATGAGGTTGCTTTAATAAACCAGAGATTGCGTCAACAGGGCACTTTCTCTTACATTTACCGCAACCTGTGCACTGTGATTCATGAATATAGGCAACCTGTCTTGGTGAGAAGAGTTGCTCTTCATAATCTTCAACATCACCAGAGGCAATTCCTAACATTGAGGCAATCTGTTTAGCTACATCAGCACCAGCAGGTTTACATAAGTTTGCCTGAGCCTTGCCATCTGCTAGAGCCTTAGCATAGGCCTGACAACCAGGGTATCCGCATTGACCGCAGTTAATGCCAGGTAATAACTTTTCAATACGCTTTTCACTGCTACTACCGCTCTTTGATTCTGTAAAAGATGACAGAATTGAGAGCAGAATACCAATTAAATCTAAGATTAAAGCTAAAGCTATAATGAATTCAAAATTTATCATGCGGCACTTCCTGCAAAGCCTGCAAATCCCATGAATGCCATTGACAACAGACCTGCTGTAACTAGGGCAATAGCAGTATTCTTAAATGGTTCAGGTACATCTGAGATTGCTAATCTTTCTCTGATAGCTGCAAAGAGAACTAATACAAGAGTAAAACCAAAGCCAGCACCAATAGTAAAAGCTACAGATTCAGCTAGGTTAAATGAGAGTGAACCTTGTAAAAGAACTAAACCTAAAACAATGCAGTTAGTGGTAATTAAGGGTAGATAAATACCTAAAGCATTATATAAATCCATGGATACAAAACGGATCACAATCTCAGCTAACTGTACAGTTATCGCAATAATCACGATGTCGATGATTAGCTCTAAAGACTCTAAAGAATATAGAGTCAGAATATAGGTGTTAACTAGATAACAGGCAATTGAAGTTATCAGCAACACAAATGATGTAGCCAATCCCATTCCTGCTGCAGCAGAGATCTTGTTTGATACACCTAAGAAAGGGCATAAACCAAGAAAGCGAACGAGCACAAAGTTATTTACAATTGCAGCGCCAAAGAATAAAAATAAATAGTGAACCATAGATATTACGTGTATCCGTCAAACGTATTACATCAAAATAAGATATATAACACTACCTAATAAGGTAATGTTCAAATAAGCTAATAAAATGGATTATTTTAGTTAGTTTGCTCTTGTTGGGTAATTGAGCAAGACATGTCACTTTACTTAACTTGAATAAAATATCTTACACGCTGAATTTTAAATCTTTTTTCATAAAGTCTAAAGATATTGAGAAAAATTCTAAGTTAGCTTAAGTATTTTACTAAAGAAAGGCGATTTTTAAAAATTATATTTCAAATTGTAAATGTTGAATGAGTTCTGATATTTTTAAACTTAGCATTTCTTATTACATTTTAGTGTCAGTGCTTGCCATAATATGATCTTTTGATTTACAGACTGGTTGCAACATGTAAAATACCAATCAATAAACAGCAAGGTGCGGTTCATTTTATGGTAGCTAAAACCTCATTACTTAACAAAGAACAAAGAGAAAACATGCTGAACATTTTGTCATCGTGTTTCCCAAATCCCAAATCAGAGCTTAAATTTCATAATCCATTTGAGCTTTTGTGTGCTGTGGTGCTTTCAGCACAGGCTACAGATGAGTCTGTAAATAAGATCACGCCTGAGTTATTCAGATTGGCACCAACACCATCTAAAATGAGTGAACTCTCAGAAGATGCTGTGGGTAATGTAATCAGAACCATTGGTCTTTGGAAAGCGAAAGCATCATATCTTGTAAAGCTGTCTAAAATGCTTTGTGATGACTTTAACGGTGTTGTGCCTTCTACTTATGATGAACTCATAAAACTACCAGGCGTTGGTTCTAAAACAGCTAAGGTTGTATTAAACGTTGCTTTTAACAAACCTACAGTGGCTGTAGATACTCATATCTTTAGAGTATGTAACAGAACTGGATTTTGTTTAGGTAAAACAGCTAAAGAAGTTGAAGATAGGATTGTACCTTTAATAGATGAGAAGTATCTTCTTCATGCTCACCATCTTTTGTTACTTCATGGCAGATACGTTTGTAAGGCTCGCACACTGCTTTGCAATGAATGTAAAATAGCATCTATTTGCAAGAAACGGATCTAGCTGTAAGAAAAGAATCATATTGTAAAAAGGATCTAAAAGGAAAAATCATGACTTATTTAGTCGATTCACATTGCCACTTATCAAGCCTGTCTTTGGAGGGTAAAGCTGGTAATAAAATAGAACAGATCATAGCAAGAGCTAACCATGCAGGTGTTACTCACTTTTTAAATGTATCTTGTACAACAAAAGAGTTTTTTAAAAACTACGAGATTGCTAAAGATTATGACAACATCTACCTTGCTTTAGGCATCCATCCTCTAAATCTTGAGGATGATCCTGACTGGAAAGATGAGGAGTTAATCAAAAATCTTGAAAGTTCTCCAAAGGTTATAGCTGTAGGTGAGACTGGTCTTGATTACCACTATGCACCTGAGACTCGTGATATACAGATCTCGTCATTTGCTAGACAAATCAATATAGCTCACTCTGTTCATAAGCCTTTAGTAATTCATGCTCGAGAGGCTAAAAAAGACACACTAGAGATTATGAAAGCAGAAAATGCTCGTGATGTCGGTGGTGTAATTCATTGCTTTACTGATACTGTTGAGATGGCAAGAGCATGCCTTGATATGGGCTTTTATATTTCTTTTACAGGTATCTCAACCTTCAAAGGTTCAGACAATGTAAGAGAGGTAATTAAATACGTACCTGTAGACAGAATGATGGTAGAAACTGACTGCCCATATCTTGCACCAATTCCAGTAAGAGGAGTTGAAAATGAGCCTGCCTTTGTAAGATACACATTAAAGTTCATTGCAGATTTTAAAGGTATCAGTGAAGATAAGTTCGCTTCAATTACCTCTACTAATTTTGAAAATCTCTATGGTTTAAAGTTAGGTGAGATTAAAGTACCAGATGTTGAATTTAGTACTTATAAACTTGAAAAAGTCATCGACAAACCTTTTGAGAAGTAAATATACTAAGCTCTTTCAAAAAGTCATTAAGACTTCATGAAAGAGCTTTTCTTTATTACAAATTTTCAAATGAAAAGAAGTGTTTTTTAGGTAACTAACCTAATAATGCTGGATTGATAAAGGTAAAGTATCCATTAGTAAAGATAAGCTCTAGCATCAATAAGATTGCAGTAATAAGCTGCAAGGCACATACCATATCAGTGCTAGCCTTAATTCCTTTTACTACCATAAACTGACCAATTAAAACTCTGCAAAGCAGGCAAATGCCTAACATAGTCAAAGCAATCTGCCAATCTAGTACGACAAAAGTAATTGCAAGACTGATAATAGTTCCTGCTATTAAACCTTTAAGACCTAAAGTTCCAAATGAACTTACCGGATCGTCTGATGAACCAAAGTTTAAGGTGGTTGCAGTAAATGAGCTTAACATAAAGATAACAGCAAAGCCTAGGCAGAAATAGAAGTCTAATTCCATGTATTTTGAAAAATACTGAATTGATCTTGCAAACAGACTGATCACAATCAGTGTAATTAAGATCTTGCCATAAGTATCAATCTTTCTTAAAGAAATTGCTGTACATAAATGACCAATTCCTCTGAATGCCCCAGATCCTGTTAATGCAAAGAAGAACATGGTAACAACAGCAGCACACAATGAATAGCTCTGACATACAGATTGCATGAACATAGCTAAAGCACAGGTAATTAAGCCAATTACAAAGTATGGTAATGGCATGAAAGCAGGAGCTGACGGACCTAAGATTGATAAAGCTTGCTTTGGAAATAAAGCGCCTAAATTAGTAAAGTTAAAAAATGACGCTACAAGCTGTCTTAAAAAGACTAAAACATAAACAAAGCCTGAAATCTCATTGTTAACTTTAATCTGAGTGTCAGAAGCTAAATGTTCATTTGGAACTTGCTGTTGAGCTTGAACATTTGGCTGTACTTGCGCATTCTGATTAAAGTTTGGTTCAGAATTGTTAGTTTGTTCTGCCAATGGTCCAAAGTTTAAGTTAGTGTTTTTAACATTCGCAAAAATGCTTGATTGAGCTGTACTGCCACCAACATTTGCCTGTTGATTATTTGCAAAGGTTGCTTGCTGATTTATTTGGTTATCAGCAGGATTACTTTGAGTTGTATTCTCAAAAGATGGCTTAGCTAAACCATTAGAGGCTGGATTATTTGCCTCAACTGTATTTTGCACAGCCACAGTATTCTCTTTAACACTAGTATTTACAGTAGGCTTATCTTCATTTACAGGAGCTGTGTTCTGTGAATTCTGCTTTGCTTCAGTTGTAATATGAGCAGGAATGTCTCCTTGAACCATAGTGTTATTAGAAAAAAGATCGGTTTGAATAGGAGTCTTTTCTTCTTCCTGTTTAACTTCAGCTTTAGGCTTTCTTGGTCTTAAAGGCTCACCAGGCGCAATGTATAAGTGTCCTGAGTCACGACCTTCTTCATTTAAATAAGCTTCATTAGCTTTATATGTGTAGTAATCGTGTTTCTTTAATTCGCGCTCTGAAGGACCAACTGCATAAATAGTTTCTTCTTCATGAGTCTGTGTATTTGGTTGTGACAATCCTTGTGAATTTGATAAATCAAAATCTGAAGTTTGCAACTTTTGCTCTAAATTCTGTGGTGGAACGATATTTGTAAAACCTGGATCTGAAAAAGCACTAGAAAATTGATCCTGAGAATTTACATTTTGACCTGGATTGCCTTGTGTAGGATCTATTGATGCGTAATTCTGATTTACTTGACCGAAGCTTGGTTCAGAATCGAAATCTCTATTGATAGTTTTGCCTGAAGTCTGGTTAACATTAAGGCGGATCTTTTTAAAAAGTGATGCTACCTTACCAGAGTCTTCGTTTTGCTGATTGTTTTTGTTTTTAGAAAAAATTCCAAAAGCCATTAGATTTCCTTCTGAACTTAAATTTATTGTGGCGAAACAACGCCAAAACATGAATTAGACTATTCAATTTGTATAAAACATTATATAGGTTTTGAACATAATCATCTAATTCAATTTAAAAAGAGATTCTATTGCGTTTCTTTAGTTTACGTTATGAATTTTAAATCTTTTTTGTCTATCCTTACAATCAGATCATATATATCAGAAGAAATTTTTTCTTTCTCAAATAGAGAGAATATCTTGTAAAGATCTTTAGAATATTATAAAAAAGACAGAAATAACAAATAAAATAATCTGCATTGCAATAAGATATGACTTAAAAGTCCATACTAGGATTAGTCAAAATGATAAAATTAGAGAATATACACAAAGTTTATCAGCTAGATAAAAATCATAGCTTGCATGCATTAAAAGGTATCAATCTAACTATTAACAAAGGTGAAATCTTTGGTGTGATTGGTCTTTCTGGTGCAGGTAAATCGACACTTATTAGAATCATCAATATGCTTGAAACTCCAACAGAGGGCAGGGTTATCATTGATGGTGAAGATATCACAGACTACAAAGAAGTACAGTTAAGAAAAGTAAGACAATCAATTGGAATGATCTTCCAGCAATTCAATCTATTATCTTCAATGACTGTAGCTCAAAACGTAGCCTTTCCACTTGAGCTGAATCCTCAAAATGACAAAAAGACCATAAAAGCTAAGGTAAAAGAGTTGCTTGAAATGGTAGGACTTGGTGATAAAGCTGATGTTTATCCTGCTCAATTATCTGGAGGTCAGAAGCAAAGGGTAGGTATTGCAAGAGCATTAGCAACAAATCCTAAGATCTTACTTTGTGATGAAGCTACTTCAGCTCTTGATCCAAAGACAACAAGCTCAATCTTGAAGTTACTACAAGATCTTAAAAAGAAACTAAATCTTACCATCGTGATCATTACTCACCAGTTAGAAGTAATCAAAGAATGCTGTGACAGAGTTGCAGTTATTGATGGTGGTCTTATCAGTGAGATGGGGAATACTATCGATGTATTTGCAAATCCACAAAAAGAGTTAACTAAGAGACTAGTAAGCGCTGTTGTAAGAAAAGACTTAAATGATCTTTTAGAGTACACACATCTTACAGATACATATCAAGAAGGTTCAAAAGCCTGGTTTGAGGTTTTATTCTTAGGCGATAAAGCTGAAGATCCTGTGATTGTCGATGTAGCTGAAAAGCTAGGCGTAAAGATTGGCATTATGGCAGGTCAAATTAACCATATTCAAAATGAGCCTCTAGGTGTTCTGATTATTGCAATCGAAGGTAATGAGGACATTATTAACAAAGCTAAAGTTGAGCTAGAGAAGAGAGTTTACAGAGTTAAGCTTCTTGGTTATCAGCTAAAGGAGGCAAAATAAATGATTGAGTTTTTAACTTCTTTAGGTCTGTCATCATATGCAGCGAAAATCTCAGTACTTTTATTTGACGGTACTGTTGATACTTTCTACATGGTGTTTTTAGCTACAGCAATCTCTATTATTGTTGGTGTGCCTTTAGGTGTAATTTTACTTGTTACCTCTAAAGGTTATTTCTGGTATTCACCAGTGTTCTATTCTGTATTAGGTTCAATTGTTAATGCCTTAAGATCAATTCCATTTATTATTTTAATGGTGGCAATTATTCCTATTACAAAGTTCTTTGTAGGTACAAGTATCGGTACTACTGCTGCAATTGTGCCTTTGACAATTTCAACTATTCCTTTTTTAGGTAGACTAGTTGAAACATCATTAAGAACTGTATCCTATGGTCTAATTGAAGCTGCTCAATCAATGGGAGCAAGTCCATTTAGAATCATTAGAAAAGTGCTGTTACCTGAGGCATTACCTGAGTTAATTCAAAACTTTACATTAACTGTAATTGTAATTATCGGTTGTTCAGCAATGGCAGGTACTATCGGTGGTGGCGGTTTAGGCGATATCGCTATCAGATACGGTTATCAAAGATTCCAAGTATCTATCATGATTTTAACTGTAATTATCTTGATTCTAATGGTGCAGTTAACCCAGCTTGTAGGTGACTACTTAACCAAGAAAGTTGACCATAGATAGTACAATTCAAACAAAGTACTTAAAAAAGGAGAACTCATAGTAGCTCTCCTTTTTTATTGCAATTATAGCCGTTGGCTATAAGTGTCAATTCAAAAATAGTATTATTAACTTGTTGATCTTCAAAAGCAATGAGGGCATATTATTACCAACGAAACAAATTAGGTAAGAATCATTTCATGGAGATTAATATAATGAATAAGATTAAGTCACTTTTAGGTTTAGCTGCTCTAACTGCAGCTTCTGTATCATTCTCAGCTTATGCTAATGAGACAATTACTGTAGGCGCAACTCCAGTACCTCATGCTGAGATCTTAGAGGCTGTAAAGCCAATCCTAGCTAAAGAAGGTTTTGATTTAAAAATTACAGAGTTCAACGATTATGTTCAGCCTAACTTAGCTGTTTCAGATGGTCAGCTAGATTGCAACTTCGAAGAGCACGAGCCTTACTTAAAGGCATTCGTAAAAGAGCGTGGCTCTGACTTAGTGAATGTTGGTGGTGTTCACATTGAGCCAATGGGCGTTTACTCAAAGAAGATTAAAGATTTAAAGGATCTAAAAGATGGCGCAACTGTTGCAATTCCTAATGATCCAACCAATGGTGGTCGTGCATTATTACTTTTACAGGCTGCTGGCTTAATTACTCTTGAAGATCCAAAGAGCGTAACCGCTACTCCTTTAGATGTTAAAGAGAACAAGAAGAACTTAAACTTCAAAGAATTAGAAGCTCCTCAGCTACCACGTGCTTTAGATGATACTGATATTTCAATCATCAACACCAACTATGCAATTGGTGCTGGTCTAAATCCATTAAAGGATTCTCTATACATCGAGAGCTCAGATTCACCATACGTAAATATTATCGTAGCAAATTCAAAGACTGCTAAATCAGCTGGTGTTCAGGCTCTAGTAAAAGCTTTAAGAACTCCTGAAATCAAGAAGTTCATCCTTGATAAATACCAAGGTGCTGTAGTTCCAGCATTCTAATATCAAGAAAACTTGTTAGATAAAATGGAGAGCAGGATCTCTACGTGAGGTTCTGCTTTTTTATTATTTGATTCTGTAAGCAAATAACGTTAGCTAGATAATATATAATTGATTATGAATAAGAAGAAAGCAGTCTTTTGGGAAGTAAATGACAATCAGATATAAAGGTATGCAAATGACAGACTTAACGAAATACAAGTTATTACCAGCAGGTGGTGATACATATTCTGAAATCATTACCAAAAATAAATACTATGTTGATAAGACTTTATATCTAAGATCTGTCTTTGCTGAGGATGGTAGCTCAGTACTTTTATTTACAAGACCTCGTAGATTTGGCAAAACCTTACTCATGGATATGTTTGCTGATTTCTTTCGTTTAAATTATATAAATCCTTCAGATACCAGTTTTCAGCAAAAACGCTTTAAAGATAAAGAAATCATGAAAAATAAAGTTTTTGTTGATAAGTACATGGGACAATTTCCTGTTATCTTTATTTCGCTAAAAGATATTAAAGGTATTAGCTATGAAGTAGCAAAAGGCGAACTCGTTAATCTAGTAAAAGGACTAGCTAGAACCTACAGTTTTCTGCAAAAAAGCGAAGTTCTAACAGAAGATGATAAATTAGACTTAAAAAATCTGTGCAGTGATGCTTATTTAAAAAAGCCAATAAATCAAAACAACCTTACTGATTCGTTAAATTTCCTTAGCAATTGCTTGTTCAAACATTTTAAGAAACAGGTAATTCTTCTAATAGATGAATATGACGTTCCATTAGCAAAAGCGGCTGCTGGTAAGTATCATGAAGAAATGGTTGAACTTATCAGTGCTTTTTTAGGAGTACTAAAAAGAACTCCTAAGAATACTAATGAGGAAAATGCACCTATTTATAAAGTAGTTATGACAGGCTGTTTAAATGTTGCAAAGAATTCGATTTTTACAGGTGTTAACAATGTTGTAAATACAATTTTAAGTACACAGTCTGAATTTACATCAATCATAGGCTTCAACAAAGAAGAAACCAAAAAAGTCTTAGAAGACTATAACCTAAGTGAATACGAGGGGATGGTCAAAGAAAACTATGATGGATACCGTTTCTATAATGAAGAAATGTTCTGTCCATGGGATGTTATCAATTTTGTTGCAGAAAACTATGAACATAAATTAAATGGAACAGAATCTGATATAAAACCAGAAAACTACTGGAATGCAATGTCATCTTCTAAAATTTTGCAGGAATACTTAGGATATTTCAACAAGACCATTAGAGAGAAACTTCAGAATTTGGTTGATGGAAAGAGTATTGAAGTAAAAATCAATGATTCTATGAATTATGACGATTTAAAACTCCATGATCCTGACGATTTCTTCTCATTATTACTACATACAGGTTATTTAACAGCAGTTGGTAATCCTTCAAAGAATAATTATCTTGTAAAGATACCAAATAAGGAAATCTTAGAGTGTTTTAACTCTAACATTACAGAATGTTTTAATGACATGGTAAAAGAAGGACCAGATTTCAAAGCTGTTAACATTGCAAAAGCTTTATTAAATGGCAATGAAAAGAAAGTTGAAGACTTACTATCAGAAGTAATCTTAGCTTATGTATCAACTAGAGACTTTGCTACAAAATCAAATCCAGAGAACTTCTATCAGGGCTTTTTATCAGGGATCTTCTTTAATTGTAAAGATGTAATTTCATGTTACAGGTCAAACGCAGAAGCAGGATTAGGTTATCTTGATTTTGCGTTTAAAGATAATCCTGGTAAAACAGCTGTAATTATTGAAATTAAGTCATGTTCAAGTACAGATGAACTTCTAGGCGCTCAGAAAGTAGCATTAGAACAGATTAAAGAAAAGAAATATGCTGACAGCTACATAAAAGACAGCTCAATTGACAATGTCTATGCTTATGCAATTGCATTTTCTAATAAGTACTGCAGAGTAAAAGTGGAAACACTTAAATAGATAAATCTTCAGAAATACTTATCAATCATTATCTAAACAAAGCCAATAACCATGTAACTTAAAAAAGTGGTTATTGGTCTATTTATAAAATTTAACATAATATAAATTATGCGAAGTTGTTAGATAAAAATAGGTAACATCTTACCTAAGAGCCTCTAACCTATTCTATCATTCACTTAATATGATCTTTTCGATTTTGCATTGGTAATTATGATTAGTTTGGTAATAACTGATACCAACAAGTAAAATTTCTCCAAATCTAATGTCGAGTTTCTTTCTGTAATTTAACTCTTCTAGATGTTCTAAAGAGATTTCTGGAGAAACATCGAACATAATGCCGATTATTATGACCGGTTTTACTAATTCAAGTTTTGGCCTAAAAACAAGATCTTTATAAACAGATGATCCTTGTAAATTTGTTTGTACTGCATAGTTATCATAAGTTCCTACATACAATGCTTCTAAGATCTTATAAGCTACATCATCAATAGAAGTGTTCGTATGACATGAATCGTCTGACTTTCTATTGTTTAAAAGATTCTCAACAGATTTTGATTTTAATGATGTTATGTAATTTAGAAGTTCAAAAGATGAGTTGACTAGCTTTACTATGGATGTTTCATCTCTTTTTTCATTTAAAATTCGTTTGAATTCACGCTTAGTTTCTTCATTTGGAATGTAAGCAATTTTTCTCCTATAGTTGCAATCTTTAGCTGACAGATATCCTAGATGAATCAGTCGTGTAAGAACTTCATTGACTGTTTTAAACTCTTCCATTTTATAGCATTTATTTGCCATTGAGATGTAAACTGATTCCCCTTCTAAAAGTCTTAGCAAGGCATCTCTAAGACCAGGTATATCCATGTTGATTAGGTTCCTGTCATGAAGATGTGGATTTCTTGTGGTCCAATGATCAGAAAATGAATCGTACTCTAGAGCATCAAAAACGGAAATAGGATTAAAAATCTGGTAATCGCCATCAATGGCATATCCTCCGTACCATTCTTTCAGCTTTTTGTAGTCAGCGTGAAGCTTTAGACACAGAGTTTTAACGAAATCTTCAGTTAAACCAAAATATGGCGCCATTTCTTTACCTGATGCCATAGTGTATTCATCAAACATGTTTAAACCGCAACTTACTCTAAGATTATCAATTGGAAGAATACCTGTCACATATGAGAGCGCAACATAATTTTGATCTTTTATCAGGCTGGTCAACCAATTAAGATAAAGGCTGGCGTTATCAACACTAATCTCATTCTTTCGTATCATATAGTCGTAATCATCGATCACTATAACGAAAGGAATGCCTGTCTTTTGATAAACATCTTCTAGGCAATGCGACAGGTACGAACATTCAGCTAATGAGTACTCAGGATACGCTTCTTGTAATTCACATTTAATGCTACTTGTAATAGTCTTAATCATCTTTTGTACGTCATGAGATTCATTACAAAACTCCCTATCGATATTGAAAAAGATGACATTGTATTGATTTAAATGTTTTCTGTAGCTCTGATTAGTTGCAACTTTTAACTTATCAAATTCATCTGAACTATCTTTAGCTTTTGAGTAGTAGGAACAGATCATTTTTGCAGCATAAGTCTTACCAAATTGATGAGGTCTACTAACCAATATGTTGTGATCGAGAGTTTTTATACGAAGGTTCAGCTTAACTAAGAGCTCTGTTTGGTCTATGAAGTTATGACTGTTAAGTTCTGTTTTGATACTTGTAGTTGGATTTAGATAATTGCTCATAATGAAATCCTAAAATTGTTCTTAACTTCATTATAACATTCTATAATTATTATTGTGAATTATATTTATATCATTATATAAAATCCTGAAACTACCTTTTGGATTCTAAAGATATGAAAGCTCCTCTAGTGAGGAGCTTAAAATTAGGAATTAAAGAGATGTTGCTCTTCTAAGAATTAGATCTCGCTTCTTGCGTGCATATCTTCCCAAACAAGACGAGCTGTAGCACCAACTGTTCTAAAAGGTTCTGGTGGACAGTAACTTGGTGCATCGCACTGTTGCATGTAGCGTAGTTCTTCACTATCTCTACCACATACCCAATCGGCAAGGAAAGTACCACACATAGATGCTCTTGTAACACCTGTACCGTCACCTGCAGCGCCAGCGTAAACATTCTTACCTACATTAGCAAAGAATGGTAAGGTGTTTCTTGATAATGGAATGAAACCACCGTAAACATACTCAAAGTTGACATGTGACAGCTGAGGGAATCTGTTATTAAAGGCTCTGCGAAGCTTATAAATTGATTTATATAGACGCTCAGGAGCGATATTGATATGAGTTGCAAAGGTTATATCAGTTCTAACATATAAGCGCTTGGTTGTGGTGTAACGTAAAGTTGCTCCAGCAGGATGAGCTGAACACAATCCCCAAGGTTTAGCTCCATTTAATGTAGCTATTTCTTCATCTGTAAGCTCTCTTGTATGAGCTCCAAAGCTGTGAATACCAATTAAGTTCTCAGATCCTTTTGCTCCGAAGTTCTTAATGAAAGCATTTACAGTCATGATAACTTGTTTGCAAGAGATGATCTTGCCATTAGTAAGTTTTACCTGTGGTACTTCACCTTCCAAAACTTCTAATACAGGACAATTCTCAAAAACATGTACGTTCTTTGGTAAAACAGTAGCTAGTCCCCTTACAGTCTCTGATGGATTGATAAGGATTGTGCCTGGTGTGTACAGTGCCTTGAAATAGAAGTCTGTACCTAGTCTTTTAGCAACTTCATCTTTATCAAACCACTGATACTCTGCTCCCATAACATCAAGGAACTCAGCTAGCATATTTAAATACTTCAAACTGCCCTTTTCACGAGCTGTTTGGTGCATGCCAGCTTGCTGCCAGTCGATCTGAAGGTTATTCTCTTCTTTGATCTTCACCATTCTATCGATAACATATCGATTGAGTCTAAATCTCCATTTCTGATCATCTAAGGTAAAGTTAGGATCACCTACGATACTGTGTGGTACATCGATGATAAAGCCTGCGTTTCGGCCACTTGAGAAATAACCAACTGGCATTGCATCAAATAACGCAATAGTAGCATCAGGGTTGTTCTCAGCTAATCTAAAAGCAGCATTAACTCAGCCAAAGCCTGCGCCTACGACAACGTAGTCATATGATCTTTCAATTTCATCTACAGAATTGAATTGATGATTTTTATACCGTGAAGTTTCAAACCAACCGTTTTTACCTGAAGCTTCAGGAAATCTATCAGTCTGTTTCATAAAGTGGATCCTACCTTAAATGTAATTGTCAGAATTGTAATTTAGATAAAGTAAAGCCAGATAGCTTTGGGGTATCTGGCCTTTTGATGTTATTGATTAGTACTTAAATACTGGGATCTGTGAGTGCTTGTATAACTCTAAGATCTTTTCAGCAACATCTTTTTGCTGATAAGCTTCGATTACTTTCTTGTAAACAGGATTGTCTTTATCAGCTGTTCTTGCAGCAACGATGTTGATGTAAGGATTGTTTGCATCAATTTCACCGGTTGTATCTTGGAAGATAGCATCCTTATCAGGAGTTAAGCCGTTATCTGTAGCGTAGTTAGCGTTAATGATTGATACAGCTACATCAGGAATTAAGCTTGGAGTATTACCAGCATCAACCTCATAGAACTTAATGTTCTTTGTGTTCTCGGTTACATCACGAACTGTAGGTAAGTAGCCTTTTGACTCATCTAACTTAATCACACCAGCTTTCTCTAAAAGCTTTAGAGCACGACCACCGTTAGTTGGATCGTTAGGAAGTGCTACAGTGTCACCGTCCTTTAACTCATCTAATGACTTAATCTTATTAGAGTAAGCGCCTAGTGGTGAAATGATGGTATCAGCAATGAAAGATAGCTTGTAACCATTTGCCTTGCAGTCAGCTTCTAAGAAAGCTTTGTGCTGGAATGCGTTTAAGTCGATATCACCATCATTTAAAGCACGGTTAGGTAAGGTGTAATCAGCAAACTTAACGATAGTAAGCTTAATGCCCTCTTTTTCAAGTTTGCTTGCAACAAGTTTCCACTCTTCAGTGTGCTCGCCTACAACACCTAATTTAACCTCAGTTACTTTAGTAGCTGTATTCTTAGTATTCTGAGCCTGGTCATTCTTGTCATCACCACAAGCTGTTAGGGTTAAACCTAAAGCAATGGCTGCAGCGGTTTTAATAATATTTTTTAACATTTGATTGTCCTTAAATTACTTATGATTAAAAATTAAACTTCAATTCCTGCCTGGAAATTCTTATAGGCTAGCGCAATATCTGCACCAATAGTTCTAAATGGCTCTGGTGGCAGATAGCTTGGGAAATAGGTTCTCTTGATGTAATCAAGCTCTTTGCTGTCTACATTCTGAATGAGATCTGCAAGATAGTTTCCAAGTACTGTAGCCTTTGGCACACCTGAACCATCAGGTGTAACACCAGCATAAACGTTCTTAGCTACTTCACCGAATAATGATCTGGTATTTCCTGTAAAGGAAATAAGACCGCCGTAAACATACTCAAAATTAACATCTTTTAAAGAGGTAAAACGTCTGTCAAAAGCTCTGCGTAAAAGAGTTACAGCTTTGTTCTTACGGTTAGGAGCGATGTTTAGGTGAGTTGCAAAAGCAATATCGGTTCTTACAAAGATCCTTCTGTGAGGTGTTAATCTTACAGTGCAGCTAGCTGGATGGGTACCAACTAAGCCCCATGGTTTTAAGTTCTTAAATGGTTCAAACTCTTCATCTGTAAGTTCACGAGTCATAGCACCAAAACTATGAATTGCAGCCACAGGATCGGTTATCTTGCCAAGACCGAAGGCTTTGATAAAAGCATTGACTGTAAGAATTACCTTTTTAGTTTTTATTACTTTGCCATTTGCTATGACAACAGCAGGAGCACTACCATCTCTTACTTCAATTACAGGAGTGTTTTCAAAAACATCTACGTTTTGAGGTAGTGCTAAAGCTAAACCTCTAATTGCCTCAGATGGATTGTTTAAAGTACCATTCTCTACATATACAGACTTCTCATAAAAATCGGTACCCAGTCTTGCAGCAGTTTCTTCTTTACCTAGTACCTGATGCTCTACATGTAACTTGTCATAGAACTTGTCTAGAGCATCAAGATCTTTAATTCGATTCAGATTCTTTACAGCTTTATAGAATCCATCATTTCTCCACTCAAAATCAAGATTATGCTCTTTACGGATCTTTTCGATTCTATCGATACCAATCTTATTTAAGTGAAGTAAGTATTCCTGATCTTCAACTGTAAAAGTATTTCTGCCAACTAAAGGTTTAGCAAATTGAGCATAACTGATGAAACCTGCATTTCTGCCACTTGAGAAGAATCCTACAGGTAGAGCGTCAATTAAAGCTACAGTTGCAGATGGTTCATTTTCAACCAATCTAAAAGCAGCACTTACACCACCGAAACCAGCACCTACAACCACGTAGTCATAGCTGTCTTTAATGTCTTTTACATCTTTGAACTTAGCGTTCTTATTCTTTGACAGCTCATACCATGGATTTACGCCTGAGCCTTCTGGAAAATCTATTACCTTACTCATGATTAGCTCTTACCTCTTAGTGGGTAGTCTTCTTAATGATGACGTTACCGATTGACTGAATGATTGCAACCATAATTAAGATCACAAGAACAGTTACGTAGGTAACATCAGTCTGACCTCTCTGGTGACCATATCTGATTGCAAAGTCACCTAAGCCACCACCACCGATAGCGCCTGCCATTGCAGTAAGACCAATCAAGCTAATTGCAGTGATCTGAGTTACTCGTACTAAGTGAGAGATACTCTCTTTTAAATAAACTCTAAAGATAATACCAACAGAGCTTGAACCCATGCTCTGAGCCGCTTCAACAAGACCTCTATCTACACTTGATAAAGCACTTTCCACCTGACGTGAGAAGAAAGGTACGGTACCTACTACTAAAGGTACAATTGCACCTACAGTACCGATTGCTGTGCCTACAACAAATCTTGAAAAAGGAATTAAAGCTGCTAATAAAATAACAAATGGAATTGAACGGAATAAGTTAATCACACAGCTTAAGATTGTGAAAACATACTTATTCTCTAAAATACCATCTCGCTTAGTTACAATCAGTACAACACCAAAGAATAGACCTAAGGCAAAGGCAATCACACCTGAGACTGATAACATATAAAAGGTCTGCTCAACGCTAAGCCATAACTCATCAACCTTAGGTACAACATTAGGAATTAAATCTACAATTACATTACTCATGGCTTAATACCTCAACTTTTACGTTATCTTTATCTAATGATGCTAGAGCCTCTTTAATAGCTTCTTTTTCTCCTGAGAAAATACATACTGTGCCACCTATTGGATTGCCATGTAATAAAGCTACATCAGCTAAGATGATATTGATAGCAACGTGGAACTTCTCAGTAAGTGAAGAAATAATTGGCTCTGATACACCTTTACCGATGTAAGACAGTCTTACTAAGACATCACCATTTTGTAGATTTAAGAAATCTTTATAACGTTTAATTAAGATCTCTGCCTTTGACAGATTTGAAGTTGCCTTCATGAATCTTGTGGTTACATCACTCTTTGGATTTGAGAAGACATTAAAGATCTCGCCTTGCTCTACAACCTTGCCCTTTTCCATTACAGCAACTCTTGAGCAAAGATCTTTTACTACATCCATTTCGTGAGTAATTACAACGATAGTTAACTTTAGCTTTTCGTTTAACTTCTTTAAAAGCTCAATGATTTCATAGGTAGTTTGCGGATCCAAAGCCGAAGTTGCCTCATCGCAAAGTAGTACTTTTGGATCTAAAGCTAGAGCTCTTGCAATAGCCACACGCTGTTTCTGACCACCTGATAACTGACTTGGATAGTTATCAATTCTATCTGACAGGTCAACTAACTTTAAAAGCTCTTTTGCCTTTTTAATCTGATCTTCTTTTTTAATGCCTTTGTAAGCTAAAGGATATAGAACATTCTCAAGAACAGTTCTTGAAGGCATTAAGTTGAAGTGCTGGAAGATCATGCCGATGTTAGAACGCTGACGACGCAGTTCTTTTGAATTTAGAGATGTAAGTTCAACACCATCTACGATAACCTTACCACCTGCATCAGGATGCTCTAAAAGATTGATGCAGCGAACTAAGGTAGATTTACCTGCGCCTGAGAAGCCGATGATACCGAAGATCTCACCTGCTTTGATATCGATAGAAACATCATCAACAGCTTTGATGATTTCTTGCTTTCTAGTATATGTCTTGCTGATATGCTCAAGATGAATCATTACTCTTACCTATAATAATATTGCAGTTATCTGCTTTGTTGTTTTCAGACATTATCTATTATTATGGTAGGTATTAGGTAATACTAATTTAATATAGTAAGGTATAGAAATTTTCTATAAGTTCATTTCAGTCAGCTGATACTGGAATGATGCTTATGTAAAAAGAGGATCTTTATAACCTATTAAGGCAAGTCTTAATCCCCGATCTGTAACATAGTATCTGCTCTTTGCTTTATGTTCCAATTCTGAGTCCTTGTAAATAAGGTAAGCATTACTAAGTGCATCTAAATAATTGTATACAGTCTGTGTACCAAGTTTAATTCCTTTACTTCTCATCTCATCGGCAATTGTTTTAGCACTATAGGTTCTACCCTGATTTTGAATAATGAAGTAGAAGATCTTGTTTAGAAGTTTTACATTTCTTAGCTTTGAAATGTCTAAAATATCTTTAGTAAGTATTGTGCAGTACAAACTTTCAAGATAGTTATAGTTAGTTTTTTCAGACCATTTAAAATTGTGGATAAAAGGCATGCCACCATATGTTAGAAAGTTCTTGTAATGCTCATCATTAGTAAAATTAGCTTCAGATTGGTTCTCTTTAGCTAACTTCAAATACTCATTAAAATCCAGAGGACAGACTTTTATTTCAACATATGAACTTTCAAAATAAGAGGTAAAACTCTTATCAAAGATTGAAGCATTTGAGCTTGCAATATAAATATCGCAATTATAATTATCTCTTAAAGATTTAACCAAAGTCTGCCAGTTATCAAGACAAGATATCTCATCAAAGATAATGTAGATGGTGCCTGATAGGTCATCAACCTTAGCTAAAAGCTCTTCACAAAGATCTTTTGGATCATTAAGGCAACTATGTCCTATTCCCTCAAAATCGAGATAGATGATATTCTCTTGTGAGACCTCTCTCTTTTTTAACTCATCAATTAGTTGCAAAAGCAGAGTTGTTTTGCCACATCTTCTGATGCCAGTAAGGATTTTAAGCAGTGGTGTACCTATGAGCTTATAAATCTCTATATGGTGACAGGGAGTAAGTCAACATCTTTTTGAAATATTTTGGTCGCCATATTATTTATGACTATTCTTTGCTAACTCCTTTATTATAAAGGAATTACATCATTTTTTATCAGGTCATTTTGGGCAAAAAATAATTAGTGGAACCTAATCCACATTTATTTTAAGTTCGGCGTAAAGAGATAAAGCTATCCTATAGGCTGTTCCTTCTATTAAAGCCATACAGTATCAAATCTCAGGTTGACCATTCTTAGTTTTAATTTTATGGCGACAACACGCATAGATCGCGATCACAATGATGTTGTAGCCAGTGTTTAA
>OMZC01000067.1 GCA_900315395.1 uncultured Gammaproteobacteria bacterium | reverse complement strand
AATTCTAAGAATTTCACCTTTAGTGCGTATTATAGTCAAATATAATACATAAATTTCTTCAATTTAAGTGGACAGCCCTGTTCGCTTTTCTCCCTCCTTTATATTTTTCTGAAATTTGACCAAGTATTTTTACCTCTTTTTAAGTCACATATATTATAGTATGCTATAATATAATTACTATGAGAATTGATTCATTACCTGATTTTGCTAAGCCTTATAAAACTAAAGGCTACGATGTTAGACTTGTTCGTGGTAGCTATCAGCTCTTTAAAGTGACATCTAAAAGAGTTGAGGGCAAGAAATACCCTGTGCTTGAACAGTCCTATGTAGGCACTATTGATCCTGATAAGGGATTACTTCCTAAAAAGCTGTCTCCTTCTGAATCCCCAACACTTGTTGAATACGGACTTAGTACTTTTATCGTTAAGCACCTTAAAAGAAAGGTTCAACGCTCTATGTTTAACCATTCATGCTCTGAACAGTCTTTTATTCTGGGCGTGATTTTATTTATGTATGGTCATACTCAGGAAAGATTTATCAGGCTGTCCTATTTATCCAAATCATTTACAACAACTCCTGAGGTTACAAGTGATGCTGCTAAAAGCAGAATTAAAAAGATTGCCTCACTTATAAAGACATACTTTGAAGAGCTTATTCCTGACGATGCAGATCGTGACTACCTGATAGTGCTGTTACGTGAACTTAAAGTTGATATCAATGCTCCTAAAGCATCAGTCATTTACCCTAAGGAGCTTTCAGCCCTTTTAGCTAAATACAAGCTCAAATAAAGGCAAAGAGTATTTGAAGAAACTGTCCTAAGATTAAAATTAAAGCTGGAATATTAGATGAACAATGTAACTGTGATAGAAGACAATATGAAGCTCATCTCTCTTGTCATGTCTCCTCTTAAAGCTAAGATCCGCTCTAACAAAAAGTTTATAGATACCCTCTTACATATTTTAGATGGTGTTACTGACTTTAGAATGCAGGGTAGGATTAAATACGACCTAGACAAGATCCTGTGTATCTGTTTGCTAATCTCTATGAGAGGCAAGTTTACCTCTTTCTATCATGCTGCTATGTTTATTAAAGTTAAAGCAGATTACTTCAGGCGTTTAGGTCTCATTGACGGTAACAATATCCCTTCTCACGATACCTTAAGACGCATCTTTTTCAAGCTCGATGCTAATGCTCTTAGAGACTGTCTTACCACTCGTATTAAAGCCTTTATCAAGAAAATCACAGATAGAGCTCCAAGCAGTGAAGAGAAGAAAGTAAGATTGCTAAGTGGTGATGGTAAAACCTTTAATGGCTCAGGTCGCAAGAAATCAGACCGCAATGTTAATGTCTTTAACATCTTAGATCCTTCATCAGAGTTATGCTTAACCTCAATTCCATTAGATGACAAGGAATCTGAAATTACTACCTTCCAACATGCCCTAAAGCTCTTTTCTCTAAAGAATACCATGGTAACAGCTGATGCCTTACACTGTCAGAGAGAAACTATGATCATTGTCCATGATAGGGGCGGTGAATTTACTGTAGCTGTTAAAGATAATCAGCCAAGTTTAAAGGCTGTTGTGATTAAGACCTTTGACAACCTTAAAGAGGCTATCGATAAATATAAAGTAGTTTATAACAACTGTGATTACTACATATTCCCAATTGATTATGAGCTTACTGATGTTGAATTTCCTGGAACTAAAGCCTTTATCAAGATGATTTCTCATAAGAGAAAAGACCAGGCTGATTACAATCCTGAACCTCAGTACTTTATCTCCTCATCTGATAATCCTCAACTCATTGTAGAAACCATTGATAACCGTTGGCATATCGAAGATGGTTTCCACTGGTGGAAGGATGACTTCTTAAAGGAAGATGAGTGTACCTTTATGGACAAAAATGCCATCAAGGTGATGGCTACATTCAATAATATTACCTACGCTCTGTACAGAATCGCTTCTGCTATCTTTGATGATTCCTGTATGGCTGAAACTAGAATTCGTTACGAAGAGTGCCCTGAAAAAATGCTGGAAAAGCTAATACCTCTACTGGAAAAACAGAACCTGACTATGTTGCTTAAAGAAAACATGAAAGGCAGGAAAAAGTCTTAAGCTTCACCAGAAAATATTACAACTGCAATTCCATCAAACAAAACATCAACAGATAAGAATTCAACTTAATCTGTCGATGCTTTTTACTTAATTCGTGTCAATATATTAAACGATTTGAATTTTTACTAATTTAGCTACAACCTTCAGAACGCTTTGGCTTATTTATCAGCTTCTAAAATTAAGTTGTAGCTTCATGCGTAACTACTA
>OMZC01000017.1 GCA_900315395.1 uncultured Gammaproteobacteria bacterium | reverse complement strand
TTTAGCTCAATATAATTTGAGTTGTGTTCTGACAGAGGTAACTGAAGTCTAGCCATCAAAGGTAACTGCAGTACCAAAGAATTTTCTCAGCCACCGGTGAGAAAAGGTAAAAACTAAGGTACTTCTTCAGAGCATGGCGGACCATTTCTGGAGTATTAACCTTTTACCAATTCACCGGTGGATTGAATTTAGGAACGAAACAAACGGTAAAGTAAGTTTGAAGTACAGTTTTGTTACGACAGTTCTGCGGAATTTTTTTTATGGAGAACTGTCATAACTACAGTTTATTTTTTAGAAAAGTTAAAGATGTTGTACTTTTGGAAATCAAAGCCTTCAGACAGGCTCTGCATGTCCCAGGATTTAATCTTCTTTTCTAGTGACATACCATCTCTGATTTCTTGAGTGTATTTCTTTTCCACACAGTAAAGCCAAAGCTCTCTTGCGTAAGGACGCAACCATTCATTTACAGGATCTTTGATATTGTTCTTGCGAGCTGTTTCAAACACAGAATAAATCATGCACAGATCGTCCATGTATTCAGCTGTAGCTTTCCAGTTAATATTCTTACGTAAGACTGTAATAGGTCTAATAGCCTGCTCGACTACATTAGAGTCAACAGGAACCTTAG
The DNA here is from genome assembly GCA_900315395.1 of uncultured Gammaproteobacteria bacterium. Lineage (GTDB taxonomy): Bacteria > Pseudomonadota > Gammaproteobacteria > Enterobacterales > Succinivibrionaceae > Succinivibrio. The sequence goes on along the minus strand of OMZC01000017.1, from coordinate 3,185 downwards.
GGTTAGAGATAAAGACATCGAACTTATCTTTATTGTTGTACCAGTAAGCTGTTGCATCAGCAAAAGGATCACCTTTCTTCTTAACTAACCTGTTACCGTTCTTAGACGGAACCAAGTGACGCCTTTCCATTTCAGCCATAACAATACTTAATCTTGAGAGTACATCTTTAGATTTCTCTCTTACCTTTAGTATCTGCTTATCTAATTTGTCGCCTGTAAGTGAATAGTCAATTTCATTTTCATTGGCGTATATCTGATTGATAGCTGTAAAGGCTGCGTAGATTAAGTACTTGTCACTTTCTTCAGAGATATCTTTTTGAATGATATCAATCCAGGCTTTTTCAGGAAGTGGTTCTAATTGTCTTAAGTACGCCATTACATCGAACCCACTTAAAAGGTAACGTCTTAAATGAGTAAGGCAGTTTTGAAGCTTGGCACTATGATTTTTAGCTAACTCATCATAAGCTGGATGTGCATCTGTTACTAAGTTTGTAAACTTAAAGCTGTCATCAATGATAGCTGCAACTGAATCGTAGTTCCTCTTTGGTAAATAACCATATACAGATAACTGTGTATCTGCATGATGTGGTGTAGTGATACCCAGAATGTAGTTAGAGCTACTGATGTAAGGTTTACCCTCTACATCAGACATTGGATTTTTACTTACTCTTTTACCTTGAGTTTCAAGACAGTCAAAAGGAGTACCATCAAGGACTAAAACCTCTTCTTCCTTAGCAGCTTCTAATATTTGCTGGTAGATTGGCTTTAGATAAATCCTTACAAAGTCATGGAGATTATAACTAAAGGTGTCATGTCCAATTTCTAACTTTTCTCTTACTTCAGAAATGAGGTTATTTAAAGGTAATCCCTTATGCAGATAATGACAGGCTGTAAACATAGGATCTAAACCTATCATTCTGTTTGGTACTACAGGTAGATCTTGTTTGTCATTTACAGCTATCTTTACATGACCACAATTCTGGCAGATTTCTACCTGATGGATATTCTTACAGTTAGAAACTAAATCTTTTAAAGCATCACAGCCACTTAGTACTTCTGAAACAATCTTGCCGGTTTCTAAAAGCTCAGTGTTACCACCACATTCATTACAGGTATGCTCTTTAATACGGGAGGTCTTTGTAGATACTACTGCTCTTTTCTTGGCAACTCTGCCTTTAGAGGGCTGCTTTTCAGGAGTTTCTTTGTTCTGTCTTTCACCGTAATCTTTAATCAGGCTGTCAGCAGCTTTTCCTGCTTCACTTCTTTTAAGCTCTTCAAGCTCAGATACCGCTTTGGTAATTCTGCTTCTGGCTTTACCTAGATATTTAGATGCCTGCTGCATTGAACGTAAAGTTTTAGTGGTAGCCTGCTCAACTGAATGTAAATCGTTTGTTGCTTTGTCTTCATCTGCCTTTGTATATTGCTGAGGCTGTTTTACATCTTTACCTTTTGTAAATGGACCTATCTTCAACTGTTTTAGATAGTCTTTCATCCACTCTATAGAGAAGTCAAACAAATCATGCATCTGCTCAAGGCAGTCTTTTGATAACTCATCGTCAGCTATAACCACTCTGCGTTGAAGCTGTTTTGACATTTCTTCAACTGTTTTCCAATTCTCTTTAAGTGCATCTGTATGGAGAATATACTTGGTTCTCAGTTCGTTGATTTGCGCGTCTTTAGCGGCTTCTCTTTTTGCTGATTCTTGAAGACGTTTATCAGATTCCATGAGACGAGCTATTAACTCTTCCTTAGAAAGTAAACTTAAATCTTCTGGGGTAATAGATGACACTTTTATAGTCCTTTAAATTCTTTTGATGAACTCATTTTAACTGATTACAAAGTGATTTAAAACCGCATCAGATAGCCGTTTTAAAAGGCTTTATAAAGGAATTAAAAGTACTGTAATAGGTGGTGATCTGAAGGTGCCAGAATTGATCTCTAATGATCTTATATGATCGATATGAGGGTGAATTTTAGCCCTCTGAAAGGTCTACTTTCAGAGGTTAAAAAGGAGAGTTTTTAGAGAAAAATAAAAGATAAAAATGTGAACTATATCTACATTTATTTTAGCTACAGTTAGTTATACAGGAGGTTGGTTCGCTTAACCTCAAGCTCTTTACCATTTAGGTAACTTTGCAACTCTTCTACTGAAAGCTCTTTACTGGCTGGACCTTCAGCTTTGAGTAGTAACTGCTGGTATCTGCCTATATGTAATTTTCTGGTGATAAGCAACGAACCGTACTCATCACAATGAATGATTTTGGCTATACATCTTTGCTTGGAGATAAAGACTACCCAGTCATTACCTTTGGTAACGTCAATCTTTAAATACTCATTAGCTACTTTGGCTAAACTGTAATAACCATAGCGTAAGTCTGTTGGTGCTACCACTAAGGTGATTTTGCCTTTACTTAAATCAATGTCCATTCTAGTGTTGCTCCAAACTTCTTAATAACTTTGCTACTGATTCTTCAGGTGTGGAAGTATTAAAACTGATGCTCTTACCGCCACAAAGGTTAATGATTATGGTTGTATCTTTACTTTCTTTGAGATTAGAAAGAGTTGATGCCTTTAAGTTGTCTTTTTTTGCTGCTCCTTGTTTGTCATTTGTAGTAGGTGCAAATGCTTTAGCTGATAAATTAACAACTTTAACTTTTTGAGCTTTTAAATTTGACCTTGGGGCTCTCTTGGATACCTTGTCAGGATCTAGTTGCATCATTAAAAGGTGCATCTTTTTATTCACCCAACTGTATCCTATGTTTGGGAACCTTTTTCTGTTTAATTCAAAGAACACTGTTAAAGGCTGATGCGAGGCTTGGTATTCATTGTAAAGCTGTAACCATTCATTTTCAGAAATTGAATTGTCTGAACCTTCTGTTAAAGCTTTGAACTTGATTTTTTGTATGTGCTGGCACATGGTAGTGTATGAAGGAACGTAAAAATCATCGCTGTCAGCCATTTGGGAAAGAAGGCTTTTAAAATCCTCCCTATAAAAAGATTGTCTGGTTTTATTTGCCTCTTCAAATTTCTCGCTAACAAGCTCCCAATTAACATAACTTGTCAGCTCTATAAGAGATCTAAAGCTGCTTGTTTCTGTAGTCTCGTTCATGTGACCTCCTTTAATCTGTTGGAGGTCATTTTCGAACTTTTATTTTTTTATCTCAGCTGGGTCTTGGGAAAGTTAC
>OMZC01000065.1 GCA_900315395.1 uncultured Gammaproteobacteria bacterium | reverse complement strand
TCTCTTTGAAGATAATACAGAAACCTGCTTAATTAGGTTTGTGAAAGTATCCTTTGGAATAGAAATAATAGAATCAATAGTCTTTGGAATAACTGATCTTACATTAGGATAACCACAGTTAATCAACTTAGAATTCATCTTGTAGTTGTTGCAAGATGTCTGAACAGCATTCTTTGTAAATGACAAGGTAACATCAGAATCTGCTTCTTCATTTACAATCTTAGCTAATTGAGAAGCACATCTCTTAGTTAAGATAACACCAAAAGGCTCAGCCTCAGTTGAAGGATTGTCTAATTGAGTCTCTAGGATAGCCATTCTGTGACCATCTGAAGTAAAGATCTCTAATTTAGAACCGTTTACCTCAAAACGAACACCTTTTAAGTAATCTCTAAAGTCTTCGTTTGAAACACATAACAGACATGAATCAATGATTGATTTTAATTGCTTCTGCTTTAATACTATGGTGTGTTCAATGTCTTCCATTTCAAATGAAGGGAAATCAATTGAAGATCTAGTACGGATCTCAAAGTTAGTGCTTCCATTTGAAAGAACTAATAAGTTATTCTGCTCATCTAGCTCAAAATCAACTAAATTGTTCTGATCAAGATTAGACAGTGTTTCTTTTAACTTATTAGCATTAACAGTAATTTCACCTTCAGACACAACATCAGTTAATGGAATTTCAGTCTGAAGCTCAATATTGTAATTAGTAGCCTTTAAAACAAGAATTGAATCAGCAACTTTAATAAGGATATTTTGTGTAATGTCATCTTTATTTGTTGAAGAACCAGCAATACTTGCAATTTCAGATAACTGTTTGCTGATTGATGACAGCAATACGCTAAACTTCATAATTAAATCTCCTGATTGTTTTAATTCTTCTTAAGAGAAAGGATTAACTTCTGATAAAGAGAATTCATATCTTTATCTTTTGCTTTCCATTCTTCAACTCTTGCAATAGCAGCTAATACAGAAGAATGATCTTTGTTAAAAGCTCTTCCTAAATCACTACTTGATAGTGTAGGAATAAGTTCATGGGCTAAAGCGATAGCAAATGAACGAGCTTGAGAGATATTCTTCTTTCTTGAAGCAGATTCTAATGATTCAACTGTTACTTCAAATTCTTTAGCAACTCTGTCTTTAATACTATCAACAGTAGTGTTGTTACTTGTTTTATTAACTAGGTTAGACAGACTTTTTACAGCTTCATCATAGGTAATCATACTGCCTTTTAACTCAACATGAGATTTTAAAGTCTTAATAGCACCTTCAATCTCACGTACACTTGATCTGATGTTTGTAGCAATATAATCAACAACAGAATCAGGTAATTCAAAGTTTAATTCTTTACACTTTCTTAGAATGATAGCAGTTCTAGTCTCTGAGCTTGGTGGATAAATTTCACTACAGATGCCAGATCCAAATCTTGTAACTAATCTTTCAGAGAAATTCTTTAAATTACCTGGAGCCACATCTGATGCTAGGATTAACTGCTTACCTTTGATATCTAAGAAATTAGCAATAATATCAAAGAAAGTATCTCTAGCCTTATCACCTTTGGTAAGACTTTGAATATCATCCATTATGAATACATCATATTGAGTAAACATATCTTGGAAATGTACCTGTTGAGGAGCAAATGAGGACTTCTGTGACATAGAGTCCACATATTTTCTAATAAATTCTTCAGCTCTAATATAGATAACAGATACATTTGGCTTAGTCTGGCGAATTTTATTGGCAATAGCCCACAAAATATGAGTTTTTCCTAAACCAGAACCACCATAGATATAAAACGGATTGAAGTTATCAGAACCTGGAGTTTCAGCAATTCTCATGGCTGCTGCAATAGCAATCTTATTCTCAGGATCTGTAATGTAATTTTCAAAAGTCTTTTTTGGGTCAATATGATCAGTAAATTTAGCTCTAGGAACACTGCTACGATTTTGCTGTCCCATAAAAGTCTGAGAAGCATTGTTTTGCGCCATATAAGACTGTTGAGCATTAAATGGTTGAGAGTTTACTGATTGTGGAGCTGTAGCAGAATATGAATACTGAGAATTCATAGAGGCAACAGGTGCACCTGTATTAGATGAATTCTGATAATTATCATTAATGTATTGATCCTGCTGCTGTGGATAAGGAGAATTACCAAAAGGAGTAGATGCTACCATTTGAGTTTGCTCTTGACTTGGTCTGTTACCAGCCATGATCATTTGCATACCATAATTTTCAACACCAAGAAGTTTAGTAATTTCAATAAACAACTGGGATACGTACATTGGTAGCATTTTTGATGCTAAATCGTTATTGCAAACAAAAACAATGTTATTACCAGAAACTTCAAAAGAACACTGATTTTCGATGCACATAACTACACTCTTTTCTTTTAAATCAGTGAGCTTACTAATAACATTAGCAATAGCTTCTTTCCAGACTCTAACCAAATCCATAAAAGGGCCTTTTTTATTGTTATATTAATAGATGATTAATCAATATTAATGGTTTAAAAATAGTAACACGCTATTTTAGCACAAAAACGGTGTTGACCTTAATAGCATTTACAATGTAAAATGTCGTACTTTGAATTAATAGTGAAATTTCGCTATTAATATATTCACCGTGTAATTAGGCGGTAGTACCGTCGTTGGAGTTTCAAATGAAGCGTACTTTCCAGCCAAACGTAACTAAGCGTAAGCGCACCCACGGTTTCCGTGTACGTATGCGTACTGCTGACGGTCGTAAAGTTCTTTCCCGTCGCCGTGCCAAGGGTCGTAAGCGTTTAACAACCGTTAATGGCTAATAATACCTTTCCTCGGTCTGTCAGAATACTGTCAACCGAGGAATACGATAAGGTATTCGCAAACCCTGTCCGCGCCAGCGCTACTGGGGTGCTTGTTCTTGCTCGCAAAAACAACGAATCTCAGTGTTCTAGGCTCGGCTTGGTTATACCTAAAAAAGTTTTAAAAAGAGCTGTTTGGCGAAATCGTGTTAAACGAATTGCCAGAGAGACATTCAGATTAAATCAACATTCTCTTCAAAATATTGATCTTGTAGTTATCGCAAGACCAAAGATAGAAGATATCAGCAATTCTGAACTAAGCGCTATATTTAAACGATTATGGCAACAAATATCTCACCGTTTGGAAAAATAGCGATCTTAATGATCCGCTTCTATCAAATCTTCATTAGTCCTATTCTAGGACAGCATTGCCGTTTTTACCCTAGCTGTTCACAATACACTCTTGAAGCAATTAGAGAATGGGGCTTAATCAAAGGAATCTATCTTGGTTTTAAAAGGATCTGTCGCTGTCATCCTTTAAACCCTGGTGGGTATGATCCTGTACCTAAAAAAGTAAAGTAATCGCCTTTAAGGTTATCCAAATGGAACAACAAAGAAATCTTATATTTATTCTGTTACTATGCGCAGCTATGTTTCTATTCTGGGATTGGAATTCAGACAAAGCTAATGATCAAAAAGCATTAGAGCAGGCAGCAATTCAGCAGTCTCAGGAAATCAATTCTAATACTGCTGTTGGTAAGGTTATAAAACTAGTAAGTGACAACCTTGAGCTCACCATTAATCTTCAAGGTGGTGACATTGTTGATGCAAAGTTACTTAAGATTAAACAGGAACAGGATAAAAACGATCCATTCCATCTGTTAATGACAACTCCTCAGTTTATCTACCAAGCTCAGAGTGGTTTAGCAGGTAAAGATGGTATTGATAACCTATCAAGACCTGAATATGTATCAGATAAGACTGAATATGCTATCAAAGACGGCGAAAATAGCGTTGAAGCAGTTTTAAAGTATGAAAAAGACAATGTTACATATGTAAAGACTTTCACTGTTGATAGAGATTCATATGTTGTTAATGTTAAATATGACATCTTAAATAACAGCGATAAAGACTTAAATCTTTGCATGTACGGTCAGTTAAAGCAGTCTGAAGATGACTCATACTTAAAGAACAACGCAAGCTTTGGTATGGTTGCAAGTGCTTATAGAGGCACAGCTTACTCATCAGACAACAGCAGATACGAGAAGGCTACCTTAGATAAGATTATTGATGATAACAAATACAACGTATCAACAAAATCTGGCTGGGTTGCTATGATTCAGCACTACTTCGTATCAGCATGGGTAAACGGCGATAACGATTCATCAAACGTTATTTACTCAGGCGCAGCTGAAAAGAATACAGCAGCAATCATTGGTATTAGAACTCAGAACACTGTAGTTAAAGCAGATAGCGAAAAGACTTTATCAGCTAAACTATGGGTTGGTCCTAAGAATCAGGATGCAATGTCAGCTGTTGCAAATAACTTAGACTTAACTGTTGATTACGGTTGGTTATGGTTCATCTCAATTCCATTATTTAAGATCCTAAACTTCATTCACTCTTTAATCGGTAACTGGGGTTTCTCAATTATCGTGTTAACTCTGATTGTAAGAAGTGTGATGTTCCCTCTAACAAAGGCTCAATACACCTCAATGGCTAAGATGAGATTACTACAGCCTAAGTTAATGGAGATTAAAGAGCGTTACAAGGACGACAGACAGAAGATTGGTGCTGAAACCATGAAACTGTACAAAGCTGAGAAGGTAAATCCTTTAGGTGGCTGTCTACCGCTTTTAATTCAGATGCCTATCTTCATCGCTTTATACTGGACCTTAATGGAGTCTACAGAATTAAGACAGTCAAGCTTCATTTTATGGATCACTGACTTATCTGTAAAAGATCCTTACTTTGTATTACCTATTCTGTACGGTATCTCAATGTTCTTATTACAGAAGATGTCACCTACACCTATTACTGATCCAATTCAGAAGAAAGTGTTCATGGCAATGCCTTTTGTATTTACATTCATGTTCTGTACATTCCCTGCTGGTTTAACACTGTACTGGTTAGTTTCAAACAGCTTCACCATTTTCCAGCAGTTCATTATTTTTAGATCTTTAGAGAAGCGTGGATTAAGCTTGAAGAAAGCTCCAGTCGCAAAGAAATAATTCATGTCTACAATCGAAGATACTATTGCAGCAATCGCTACCCCTCATGGCAGGGGTGGCATTGCTATTGTAAGAGTTTCTGGTCCTCAGGCTTTAACAGTAGCAAAGACACTAACTAATATCACACCAAAAGCACGACAAGCTTATTTCAAACAATTTAAACTAAATGATGAAGTAATCGACGAAGGCGTGCTTTTATATTTTGCTTCACCTAATTCATACACTGGCGAAGATGTCATCGAATTACAAGGTCATGGCGGTAATATTGCTCCTCAAAGAGTATTGAACGCAGTTCTGAGTATTGAAGGTGTAAGACAGGCAGAACCAGGTGAATTCACCAAAAGAGCTTTTTTAAATAATAAGATGGACTTAACAGCTGCAGAAGCTGTCGAAGATCTTATTTCAGCAGGCTCTCAAAGTGCAGCAAAAGCAGCTTTAGCTTCATTAGAAGGTGCTTTTTCAGATAATTTAAATTCTCTGTCTGAGCAAATTACAAACTTTAGAGTAAGACTCGAAGCTTGCCTTGATTTTCCTGAAGAGCATGAAGACTTCTTTGAATCAGGTAAGACAGATCTTGCATTAAATGACATCGAACAATTAGCAGCTAAAACCTTAAAGATTGCTAATCAAGGTGTAAAGCTAAATGAAGGCGCAAGAATTGTGTTAGCTGGCGCTCCTAATGCTGGTAAATCAAGCTTGTTAAATGCTCTAGCAGGTTCTGATAAAGCTATTGTTACAAACATTCCTGGAACCACCAGAGATGTTCTAACAGCTCAAATTGAAATTGAAGGTGTTCCTGTTGTCATTACAGATACAGCTGGTATCAGAGATACCCCTTCAGATGAAATTGAAGCTATTGGTATCAAAAAAGCTATCGAAGAATTAAAGAAAGCAGATCTTGTGATCTTTATGTTAGATGGCTCTACTATTCCTACAGATGCATTAGAAACTCTTCAAAAAGTAAAAGAATTTGAAACTAATGAAAACAGGATCTTAGTTGTAGTATCTAAGTCTGATAAAGGTACTTGTGATGAGGTAAAAGAACTCTTATCAAAAGAACCTTTTAAATCATTCAATCAGATCACCTCATCAACTAAGAACGAAGATGGTTTGGATGAGCTGAAAAAGAAACTAGCTAATCTGTTGCAGATTATGCCTGTTGAAGGTATGTTCATCGCTAGAAGAAGACATCTAACAGAGTTAGAAAACTCTTATAAGCATATTAAAAACGCTATTGAAATCATTAAAACAGGTGATTTAGTGTTATGTGCTCAAGAGATTAAAGAAGCTCAAGACCATCTAGGTGAAATCACTGGTAAAGTAACCTCTGATGATATCTTAGGTAAGATTTTCAGTACTTTCTGTATTGGTAAATAACCTTTACAGGTGATCTCAAAAGGTAGTCATAGTTCTTATGACTACCTAAATTCCAATCTTAATTGAATTTCTTTATATCATTGGCAATCTCTTCACTCAATGATTCAAATCCACTCTTAAGAGTATCTACCAAAGCTTGATAGCCATCTTTACTCTGTAGTCTATTAAAGCTGTAATTCTTTGAATACATAGCTTTTCCACTCTTAAATAAATCAACACTCATATCTATAATGCAAAGGCCGTCTGTGGTGCCATAAAACTTGCTTACGTAGATATTTAATGAAAGATCACTACTTATGTTCTCTTTATTAAGAGTGTCATTTAAAAGAACTCTTAGTTGTTCTTTTAAATCAGAAGCCCAACGATGATTATTTGCTGACTGTAAACTTACATCAGAAGTTTTAATCACAATTCCACCATCATTTAATACTTCATTTAGTTCTAGATTGAGATTTCTTTTTACAAGAAAAGATGATGAACTTATATTCTCAGTTAAAGAATACCTATCATAACTTACCTGAGAGGTTGTACAAGCACATAGCATTGAACATAACAATGCGGAGGTAATAACTAACAGACGACTTCTTTTCATTTTTTACCTCTTAGAAACCTTAGGTTCGATGTCTTTTTCATCAGATGAGAAAACTAAAGAATTACTCTTCTGTCCAACCTTCTTAATTGTTGGATTTAACTCATTTAAAGACTGATTTAACTTATTAGAAACATCCAATAAAGATTTATACAATTCTGAATTCTGGTTATAGCTATCTAAGACTTTATTTAGATTTTCTAAAGTATGATTCTTGTTAACAGAATCGGTTACACCTTTAACTGATTTTAAGGTATTGTCCAAGCTTAAAAGAGCTGAATTTAAGTTATTGGTAACACCATTTAAATCAAGAGAATTTAACTTTTTAGCAAATAACTGTAACTCACTTACCATATCAGCCTTTTTAACTAAAGGAATTACAGCAACATCTCTGTAGGAGCTATTCTTTGCACGGCACTTATTGTTAGGATCGATAGTTAATTTGATGACATTGCCTGGTGCAATAAGGCTTGCATTATCAATTTGAGCACACAGAGTATTATTTTTTAAATTTTTAGAAAAGACTGTTTTAGCTTTTATAGAGCTTTCTTTATCAGTATCTAAAACAATCAAAGCAGGGATCTTATTTTTATAATCAAATACCTCAGCATCATTTTCATACCAAGGCATCTTGATAACCTGACCTATATCTAAACCTCTAAAGTTAACCTTACTGCCAACTTTGATGTTTTTTATGTCATTATCAATTAAAACCACATATTTAGGATTGTCTTTTAGATTCTCATATTTAGCTGTAACTTTATCTTTATAGACATCAAAAGAATCATTTGACTTTAAAGGAGTACCTTTCTCACTTGTAAATTGATTTACATTGATACTGCCAGAAATAATGTTTTCTAAATTAGGAACATTAAAGTTAACTCCTGATGGTGTAAGACTAAAATCAACACCAGAGTCTACCCAAAAGACTGAATTTGAATTAACAAGCTTAGAATAAGACTTCTTGATTAAAGCATTATAGATAACATCATCTTTATCAATATCATAAGTAGAGCTTACAACAATACCAATGTTAAAGCCTTTGTAGTTGATCTGAGTACCGTTAGGAATAACGCCTGTAGTATGACCAAAGAGTTTTATGGGAATACCATGCTCGTCTAATCCTAAAGGAGCATCTTTTAAAGAGACAAATTCAGTTGAATACTTATCAGATTTTCCTTTATAAATCTGAATATATGAACCTGATAAGATGGTTTCTAGACCAGTAATACTGTGAGATTGAATTCTTGGTTTTACGATCCAAAACAAAGAATCCTCATTTAAGAGATCATCTGTATCACTGTGCATTCTAATTTTAGCAACAGCTCCTGAAAAATCCTTAGATAAAGAAACAGATTCAACAACACCTACATCAACTGATCTGAACTTAACCACAGTTTTACCAGCTTCAATACCAGAAGCATCATCCATATGAAGTAAAACCAATGGACCTTTATTAAAGGAATTCTCCCACACAAGGAGAATAGTAATTATCAAAGCAATAATAGGAACTAACCAATATAGCGAGATTTTGTGTTTTCTTAATTTTGCAGTTTTAATCTCATCCATAATCATTCCTTATTCCAAATCAGTCTTTCATCAAAAGCTTCAGCTGAGAATACTGTAATAATAACCACACTACAGAAACAAATGATAGCAAAGCCCGGTTCTATATCTAAAAGATTACCTATTTTTACAATAGAAGACATGATGATAACTACGTATACATCAATTAAAGACCATCTTCCAATAAAAAGAACAAATCTATATAACATGCTTACTCTCTTATTTACCACAATTTTTGAGTATTTAGTTGCATATAAGATAAACAGCATCGAACAAATCTTAAAAGCAGGAATAAAAATAGAAGCTAATAAAATAACAAATGATACAAAGTAAGAGTTCATTTGCCACATAGCAATGACACCTTCAATAATATTTGAACCTGTATTAGATCCAATAAATTCTGTGTACATCACAGGATATAAGTTTGAAGGTAAATAAAGAATAAGAGCTGATAACAATAAAGCCAAGCTCTTAGAAATACAGTTTTTTCGTCTGAAAGATACTTTACTTTGACACCTAGGACAAAGATCTACATCGTGATTTGCTTTAAATACATAACCACATTCATGACAGACTTTATAGTACTGACTCATAGCTGATTTACCAGCTATAAGCTCTAAATTAGATTGTGTTTTAATTTTTTCCCAAAGAACTGATGGATTAAATTTAAGACAGCACCAGATCATTAACACTGAAAAGATAAAGGTAGTATAAAAGCCTACATAAAAGGTAACATCAGCTAAAGCTGTAAGCTTAATCAAACTTACAACGATACCTAAAACAAAGACATCAACCATGCACATGCCATGATTGAATTGATAGAACTTAGCTAAAAAGATATTAGATTTAAACCTAAAACCACCTATAAAGACAATAATAGATAGTACTGATACAGGCGCAAAAAATGTAAAAAACAGAAAAACGTAAAGTAACAGACCCCATTGTTTATTCAAAATAGAAACAATGGAATTTAACGACATAGCAGCACCAGTACCCATAGCTGAAATGGACATAAATGGTTCAATTATGCTGATGAATAAAAAGATTAAGGCGGCAAAAGCCACAATAGCAACGTCGCCTTCTTTTACAAAACTATTAGACAATAACTTTCGACCACATCTAGGACAGATGCAATCATAATGCTTTCTAATTTGAGTGATAGACACTGCTAAATCACAGGATCTACACACAACTGTCTTTTGCAATTTAAGTTATTTGTATCCTTCCATTAAAACAACCTTGTGCTGTTTTAATGATTCTTGAACGTTGATAATTCTTTGATTTGAAGATCCCCTAAAATCTAATTCTAATGACTTTTTAGCCATTACAAAAGGACCATCAACAACTACATCGACAAGCTCAAGTAACTGTCTTCTGATAGGGTCATTTTCTAGTTTATCAAAAGTGAAACCAGAATAAGCCCAAATTGAATAGTTTTTCTTTCTTAAGACATTGGCAAGTACTGCCAAAGATTTGGCTTGAATGAATGGCTCACCACCTGAAAAAGTTACACCAGTAACTAGAGGGTTTGAGCAAAATTCATCATAAAGAACTCTCAAAGAGACATCCATTCCACCATTTAATGGTTGAGCCTGTTCATTATGGCAACCTTTGCAATGAAAAGGACATCCCTGAGTGAAAATAACATACCTTATACCAGGACCGTCAACGATAGATTCCTTGACGGCACCTGCGATTCTTAAGGTAGTATTATCTAATACAGATAAATCTATATCGTCCATCTTAACTTATACAGACATATGCTTAACACGATCTCTTTCTTCAGCTCTCTTGCCGTCGTTAAAGCGATCTAAGGTACCTACAAGATAACCAGTTACTCTTCTGATTCTCTCGAACTTAACACCTTCTCCTACGACACCATTCTTTGCATGTAGTCTAGTTTGCATACCAATCATTCTCCTAAAATAATAATAATATTTTTGTAAGTTGTTTTGAATATTTGGGTTATAGAAAACCTTCACAACAAGTAAATGTCATGAAGGCTTATTTAAATCAGATAACTGCTAACCTGTGCAGATACAACCAACACCTAGTTTTCTTAAACGCTCGATGCTTACGCCCTCACCATCTCTACGTCCGCATCTTGGGCAAACATCACCGATGATACCTACATAGTTACATACAGGGCAACGATCTACAGGGTGGTTAATTGAACCGTAACCAACACCACACTCTTTCATGTATAAGATTACATTCTTGAATGCTTCAACATTCTTAGTTAAGTCACCATCCATTTCTACGTATGAGATAGAACCTGCATTACATAATGCATGGAAAGGACCTTCAGTCTTAATCTTATCAGCAGCAGAAATCTCATAATAAACAGGAACGTGGAAGCTGTTTGTATAGTATTCACGATCTGTTACACCAGGAATAGAACCATATAGTCTCTTATCGATCTTAACGAATCTACCTGATAGGCCTTCTGCAGGTGTTGAGAATAATGAGAAATTCAAACCTGTATCAACTGTGTGTTTATCAGTTAAATCTCTCATGTGTTTAATAATCTTGTAACCTAAGTCAAAAGCTTCTTTGCTCTCGCCATGATGTTTACCAATTAAAGCTACCAAGCACTCAGCTAAACCAATGAAGCCTACAGACATGGTACCGTTCTTGATAACATCTTCGATGGTATCTTCTGGATTTAATCTATCTGAATCAACCCAAACACCTTGACCCATTAAGAATGGATAATTTAAAACCTGCTTTTTAGCGATGATTTCAAAACGATCCATTAACTGGTCAAATACCATGTAAATCATCTTATCTAATGATTCGAAGAACTTGCTGATAGAACCATGAGCTTCAATTGCAAGTCTTGGTAAATTGATGGTTGTGAAAGACAGATTTCCACGACCAGGAATAATTTCCTTAGTCTTATCATAATAGTTTGAAACAACTCTAGTACGGCAACCCATTAGAGCAACTTCAGTCTCAGGGTGACCTGGTTTGTAGTACTGAGCATTGTATGGAGCATCTAAGAATGAGAAGTTAGGGAACAATCTCTTTGCTGATACCTTACATGCTAATTCAAACAGATCGTAGTTTGGATCGCCTTTTTTGGTATTGATGCCATCTTTTACTTTGAAGATCTGTACAGGGAAGATTGGGGTCTCACCGCCACCTAAACCTGCATCAGTTGCAAGTAAAACATTCTTCATAATCATTCTGTGTTCAGGCTGTGTACCTGTACCATAGTTGATTGATGAGAATGGAACCTGAGCACCAGCTCTTGATTGCATTGAGTTCAAGTTATGGATTAATGCTTCCATAGCCTGATAAGTTTCACGCTCAGTTAGCTTAATAGCCTCAGACATGATGTAATCAATATTCTTAGTTACATCTAACTCATCAGTATCGTATTTCTTTAAAACTTCTAATACTTTAGCTTTGATTAGAGCCTGAACTTCATCAGATAGACAAGTATCATACTTGTCATATAACTCTTTACAGTATTCTTTAACTTCAGATACATCAATTTCGTCATTTCTTAAGCAAATGCAGATTACTTTGCATAAGTGCTTTGAATAAGAAATAGCAACATAAGGAGCTAAATCATACTCAAATAATGGAATTGACTGACCGCCGTGCATATCATTCTGATTTGACTGAATAGCAATACAGCATAATGCAGCAGCTGACTGAATAGACTGAGGCTCACGTAAGAAACCATGACCAGTGCTAAATCCACGCTTGAATAGATCTTTTAAACCGATCTGACAGCAGTTGATGGTTAGCATGTAGAAGTCTAAGTCGTGAATATGAATATCACCACGTGAGTGAGCAATTGAGTGCTCTGGTCTTAAAACGTATCTTCTAACGTAGTCTTTTGAACCTTCAGAACCGAAACGTAACATTAAGCCCATAGGAGCATTAGCATCGATATTAGCGTTTTCACGCTTTAAATCCATATCTGCAGTGCTCTTTGAAGTTAAGTCACGATAGATCTTAGTTAAATCAGTGTTGTAATTTCTTACATTAGTTCTGTTCTGACGGTAAAGAATAAAATTCTTAGCTTCAGAAGCCATACCTTCCTGAATTAAAACTTTCTCAATAATATCCTGAGTGTTTTCTACAGAAGGCTCTTCTAAATTCTGTTTTTCAATGTCTGAAACGACACGTCTTGTTAATTTCTCGACTAAATCTTCTTCATATTGAGAAGTGGATTTATCATCAGGGTGTGCTGAAATAAGAGCTTTTCTTATTGCATTAGATATTTTGTCCTCATTAAAGGACACTTTTCGACCGTCTCTCTTAACAATAAATCTAATCATTTTTAGTCCAGAATTTTTTTATTTAATATTATATAGTTATATTTTTTCTATATAAATCAGATGGTTAAATTGATATGTAACTGCGTTATATTATGTACAATAGAGTAATCTAATTCAACATTAAAATTTTTTATATTTTCTCAAATTAGCTTGACAGCTCATTTTGTAAAACTAATAAAACAATTCATTAAAATTAGTATTGACATCAAAATAAACCGATAAAAATAAAGAGCTTATATAAGATTAAAAATGATTAATATTTTCTGCGATGTTATAGATAATTTTGGAGATGCAGGCGTCTGTCTGCGATTAGGTAGAGATCTATGCAATAAAAAAGAAAAAGTTAACCTCTTTTGTAACGATCTTGAAGCCATAAAAAAAATTATCAAAAAAGAAGATTTAGATAATCAGAATTTAAAAATTACGCTTTGGCCTACTAAGGAAGAAAACATTGAGATAAAAGACACTGTTATCCAAGCTTTTTCAGTAAGATTACCTGATTTTATCTATTCAAATATAAAAAAGAATAGAGCACTTGTAATAAATCTTGAGTATCTTACAGCTGAACCTTTTGCTGATGATTGTCATAAATTACCTTCTTATTCAGATGGCATAGAAAGCTTCTTTTTCTTTCCTGGTTTTACAAAAAAAACTGGCGGATTAGTTGTAGAAGATAGCTTTTTACAAAAAGTAAAAGAAAAAGATGTTGTAAAAAATCTGACTTGTGAAGAACTAAAATTTAAAGACAGTTACATAACTCTCTTTAGTTATGAAAATCCAAAAGTTAATTACCTATTAAAAAGTCTTTCTAAATTTGCAGAACAACAAAACAAAACTTTAACAATTATTGTTTTTGAAGGAAAACCTCTAAATAACTTAAATAATCTCTTAAATCTTAATTTAAATGTTTGTGACACATATAATCTCAATAACATAGTTATAAAAGTATCACCAATGGTAGATCAGGATGCTTATGATTCTTTACTGTTAGGATCATATATAAATCTAGTTAGAGGAGAAGATTCAATTGTAAGAGCAATGCTTACAGGAAATCCTTTCTTATGGCATATCTACCCTCAAGAAGAAAATGCTCATATTGATAAAATCAATGCTCTTTTTGACAGGATGGATGAGTTTTGTTCAGATAAAGAATCAGTAGAAACACTAAGACAACTTACCTTAAGTTATAACGGTACTTCAGATTTTATTCATGATTTTGATATTTCTTCATTTATAGAAAAATGGAAACATCTATCTGAAGAATGGAGAGATCACTTGTTATCTTTAGGCTCTCTAACCGATAATCTTTTAGCTTTTATAAGAGAAAAAAATCAATTTTCTTGATTAATAAATCCATAGATCTGTTAAAATAGTACGTTAAATTTACCTTTTTAGGTAAATAGAGATGTTCTTTTCAGATAAGACTGTGCTTATCATACTATACAGTTTTATACAGGCAGTTTTATATAGGCAATGGTCAGATAAGGCATCCTAACAATACACATGTATATTGTTTTGAATGGCTAAGACATAGATCTTGCCTAAATTTCTTTTTATAACGTTAAAGGTTTTTACAATGAAGTTAGCTCAAGAAATCCGTACTGGCAACGTAATTATGTTAAACGGCAACCCAATGGTTGTTCAGAAGGCTGAGTACAGCAAATCAGGTCGTAACGCAGCTGTTGTTAAGATGAAGTTAAAGAACCTTCTATCAAACGGCGGTACTGAGACTGTATTCCGTGCTGATGATCGTTTAGATGACGTTATCTTAGAGCACAAGGATTGCACATACTCATACTATGGTGATCCTCTATACGTATTCATGGACGAAGAGTTCAACCAGTACGAAATCGAAAAAGACAACATGGGTGACGTTTTAAATTACTTAATCGACGGTATGGAAGACGTTTGCCAGGTTACTTTCTACAACGGTAAGGCAATCTCTGTTGAGTTACCTATCACCATCGTTCGTGAAGTAGAGTACACCGAGCCTGCAGTTAAGGGTGATACCTCAGGTAAAGTTGTAAAACCTGCACGTTTAGCTGGTACCGGTTATGTAATTTCAGTACCTGATTTCGTAAACATTGGCGACAAGATCGAAATCGATACTCGTACCAACGAGTTCAAGAAGCGTGTTTAATTAACTAACGCTCATAAAAAAACGGCTTCATATTTCTGAATGCCGTTTTTTTTGATCTTTTTAGAATCAAAAAATAAAGGAAGCCATCAAGACTTCCTTTACTTTTATCTATTAAGACAGATTAGAAGGTGTAACGAGCACCAACATTGAACTCTGTACCACGTAACTCAGCTGTACCGTACTTATCATCTGAATTAGCGTCGAACTCAGCTTCTGCCCATACCTTGAAGTTAGGGTTGTAAGTATACTTAACCTGAACAGGAACTCTTCTTAAATCGTAGTTATCCTTCTCAGTGTAACCGTAGTACTTATACTTTAACTGCTGTGTCTGGTAACCAGTGTAAATACCGATACCATTGTCAAAGCCGTAACCAGCGGTAAACTCGTAGCCCTTTCTATCAAAGTTATCATTTAAACCTTTTTTGTTAGCTTCGCCTTTGTTGTGATCGATAGCAAAATCAACTTTCTGTGAATAGTATAAAGCAGCTAAATATAAGCCTTCACTTGATGAACCCCAAGCGATAGAAGTTGCAAAATTCTTAGCATTATTTAACTTGCCAAGTGATTTAGCATTGTTATATACAGCACCATCAAAGTCGTCATTCTGACCATCAATAAAATTGAAACCTGCTTTGATTGATAAAGGTCCAAATACAACATTATCAAAGGTATAGCCTAAAGCTACAGCATAACCATTCTGAACATCAAACTTCTGACCGAAGATCTTCTGGTTATCAGCAGCTGTTTCATAAGTTACAGATGCGAATAAACCGTTGTTGTTATAGTCATAACGGAATAAACCATTACGTCTATCACCATTGATACCAGTATCATTCTGAACATCAATGTACTCAAAAATATCGGTAGCTGCCATTACCTGTCTTGTTGAATCAAGAGTCTTACCAGCAATTAACTTACCGAAAGAACCGAAATCAGCGCCTACGTACTGCTCTCTTGATACTAAATTATCACCGATGTTTTTGCTTTCACCATCAGCCATATCCCACTCTGAGAATGCTAATACTGATAAGTAATCATTAACTTTGGTGTTACCAGCAATGTTAAAACGAGCTGAATTTACTAATGAAGAATCCTTTTCGCCAGCCTTTTTATAGAAACCATTAAATAAAACTGACTGAACACGACCACCTACAGATAAGGTAGTACCATCTTTATCGTATACAGTAGCTGCTGAAGCAGTTGCTGAAGAAGCTGCAAATACTACAGCTAATGCTAATAATGACTTTTTCATAAATATAATCCCTAAAAAAATATATATGTTTGTATTTATTTATAGTTATGTTCCTTAAGAACATGGCTTATTCTCAAATAAATCACGTTTAATTACAAATACAATTTTTTTATATGAAGTTATAGGCATAGCTTATATCAAATAATTTTCTTAAATTTCAAATAATTATTTATAACTTTAAAAAAGTGTGATCCAATTTGGACATTAATTATTTTTTTTATTAGCAAAAACATCCTAAAAAATAAGAAACATTATTTAGATTTAGGTGCCTGTATTTTGTAAAATATAGGTTGTTAAAAAACTGTTGAAAACACCGGTAAAAGTTGTTGAAAACCTATTGATAACTTTGAAGTGTAAACGGTATAATTTTTAGACTGTTGATAACTAACCACTTTTCAACAGGTTTTCCATACTATTTAACAACTTTTTTAAGATATAAAACTGTTAGTAACAAATTGAAAATTAAGAAAAAATTTAGTTTTTAACAATTTTTTCGTTACTAATAATAAGAATAATAAGATATATATATTAATAAATTAATATTTACTTATTATTTATTATTGACAGCCAAATTTTGTGGAAAAGCTCTAATTCAGATCTTGTAAAGATAAGTCATAAATTTGAACTTCAAGATCTATTGATGGATTTAATAAAAAAATGAATAGCTTTAGAAATTTTGATGTAATTGTTATTGGTGCTGGACACGCAGGTATTGAAGCAGCAGCTGCTAGTGCAAGAATGAAATGTAAGACTCTGCTTTTAACCCATAATTTAGAAACTGTGGGTGAAATGTCTTGTAACCCTGCTTTTGGTGGTATCGGTAAAGGTCATCTTATTAAAGAAATCGATGCTATGGGTGGTGTATGTCCAGGAGCAATTGATAAAGCTGGTATTCAATTTAGAACTTTAAATTCATCTAAAGGACCTGCTGTAAGAGCAACAAGAGCTCAGACTGATCGTCATTTATATAAAGAGGTAATGAGAAAAACTCTTTGGAATTACGATTACCTAACTATATTCCAGCAACCAGCTACAGAGATCATCTATAAAGATAATACAGTTTGTGGTGTAAAGACAGCTGCTGGAATTGAATTTTATTCAAAAGCTGTTGTAATTTGCGCAGGTACATTCTTAAACGGTTTAATTCATATTGGTTTAGATCATTATTCTGGTGGCAGAGCAGGTGATCCTGCATCTATTGGATTAGCTGAGAACTTAAAGAATTTAGGTTTAAAGGTAGGTAGATTAAAAACAGGTACTCCAGCTCGTATTGTTGCAAGTTCTATTGATTACTCAAAGATGACTAAACAAGAGCCTGAGTATCCACAGCCTGCTTTTTCATATTTAAATGAAGATAAGATTCATCCAACACAGGTTCCTTGTTACATTACAAAGACAAATGAAAAAACTCATGAGATTATTAGAGGCGGTCTAGACAGAAGTCCTCTATATTCAGGTGTAATTCATTCTGTTGGTCCTCGTTACTGTCCATCAATTGAAGATAAGATCGTAAGATACCCTGATAGAACCTCTCATCAGGTATTTATTGAACCTGAAGGATTAACTTCACCTTTAGTTTATCCAAATGGAATTTCAACTTCTTTACCATTTGATGTTCAGGAAAACTTCATCCACTCAATTGAAGGTTTAGAGAACGCAATTATTGCAAGACCAGGTTATGCAATTGAGTATGATTTCTATGATCCAAGAGAATTGTCTGTATCAATGCAGTCAAAGAAAGTACCAGGTCTGTTCTTAGCAGGTCAGATTAATGGTACAACAGGTTACGAAGAGGCTGCAGCTCAAGGTTTATTAGCTGGTATTAATGCAGGCTTATACGTAAAAGGTCAGAAACCTTGGTTCCCAAGAAGAAATGAAGCTTATGTAGGTGTTCTAATGGATGATTTATGTACATTAGGTACTAAAGAGCCATACAGAATGTTTACTTCAAGAGCTGAATATAGACTGATTTTACGTGAGGATAATGCTGATATCAGATTAACTCCTAAGGCAAGAGAATTAGGAATTATCTCTGATGAGAGATGGAAGCAGTTTGAAGATAAACAAAATCAGATTGAAAAAGAAAAAGCTCGTTTAAGAGAAACTTCTGTAAAACCATCTTCAGATATGGGTAAGAATATCAGTCAGATCTTAAATACTCCTCTTTCTCAAGAGCAAACTTTAGAAGAGATCTTAAGAAGACCAGAGGTAAAACTAAATGGTCTGATTGAAGCTTCTAAATTAGAGCCTATTGCAACAAAAGAACAGTCTGTAGAACAGGTTGAAATTCAAGTAAAATATCAAGGTTATCTGCAAAGAGAACTTGATGATATTAAGAAGAAAGTTGTAAATGAGCAGACTCTACTTCCAATGAATTTTGATTACAAACAGATCAAGTCATTATCAAACGAAGTTGCTCAAAAACTAAATGAGTACAAACCAGAAACCATTGGTATGGCATCTCGTATTTCAGGTATTACTCCTGCTGCTATATCAATTCTGTTAGTTCACTTAAAGAAGATGAACTTACTTGGCAAAAATTAAGGTAAAAAATGAGAAATAAACCATCTGTTGTAGATAAGTCTGAAATCTTACACAAAATAGAGTCTTTGATCTCTCAGACTGATATATCATGTAGCCAAGAGCAACTTGATAAAATGGCAACTTTAGTTGTTTTGTTAGAAAAATGGAATAAAGCCTTAAATCTAACTGCAATTAGAGATCCTTTACAGATGGTTGTATTACATATTCTAGATAGTGCTGTTGTTTCCCCTTTAATCAAAGATAGAGGAAATAACATTGCCGATGTGGGAACAGGCGCAGGTTTTCCTGGTTTGGTTCTTGCTATACTAAACCCTGATAAACATTTTACTTTGATTGATTCTATTGCTAAGAAGTTGTCTTTTGTTAGAACAGCAATGGTTTCATTAAATTTAAACAATATTTCCATTATCAACGATCGTTGTGAAAATATAGAACTAGATAAAAAGTTCGATTGTATTTTAAGTAGAGCTTTTGCACCTTTATGCAAAATTATAGAGTGGTGTAAGGATCTAATTGCTAAAGATGGTGTCTTTATAGCAATGAAAGCTAATTTAGAACACGATGAATTAGATCAAATTGATGAAAATACCACTATTGAAGAGATAATTGAATTAAAAGTTCCTTCCTTAGATGCTAAAAGACAAGCAGTGATAATGAGAATAAAAGATTAGAAAGGAATAGAAATTGACTAAAGTAATTGCTATTGCAAATCAGAAAGGTGGTGTAGGAAAGACAACCACTTGCGTAAACTTAGCAGCTTCATTAGCTGCTATGCAGAAAAAAGTTTTAGTAGTAGATTGCGATCCTCAAGGCAATGCTACTATGGCATCAGGCGTATTAAAATTTGGTCTAGAAAAATCTATTACCAATGTTTTAGTTGATGGACTTGATATCAAAGAAGCTGTAGTTACAACTACTGAAGGTGGATTTCATTTAATTCCTTCAAATGAGGATTTAACTGCTGCTGAAGTAAGTTTATTAGATAAATTTGGTAGAGAATCTTTTCTTAAAAAATCATTAGATAAAATCAAAGATAACTATGATTTTGTGCTAATTGATTGTCCTCCTTCTTTAAATATTTTAACTGTAAATGCACTTTGTGCTGCTGATTCAATCTTAGTGCCTCTACAGTGTGAATATTTTGCTCTAGAAGGTTTAACACTGTTGATTGAAACTGTTGACCAGTTAGCAAGTGCAGTTAATTCTAAATTAAAGATTGAAGGTATTTTACGCACTATGTTCGATAACAGAAATCGTCTGTCAACAGACGTTTCTGATGAATTAAAGAAGAATTTTGGTGATCTTGTTTACGAGACTATTATTCCAAGAAATGTAAGATTAGCTGAAGCTCCTAGCTATGGTAAGCCTGCAATGTATTACGATAAATCATCAGTTGGCTCAAAGGCATATCTAGCTTTAGCTGCAGAAATTATATCTAAGGCAAATAAACAGTAGGTACGAAAATGGCTGGATTAAATAGAAGTAGAGGCCTGGATTTTCTTTTAAGCGGAAATAAGATTAAAGAACAAGCTGAAACTGAAGTAAAAGCTGAAAAGTCAGTTCAAGAAGCTAATACAACAACTTTGCCTGTTAATGAGAATTCTGTTGTTTTATTACCAATAGAAAAGTTAAAAGCATCTGTTTACCAGCCTCGTAAAGCTTTTGATGAAGAATCTTTAAATGAATTAGCTTCATCAATTAAAGAGCACGGTCTATTAGAACCTCTTCTAGTTAAAAAGTCTCAAGACGAGAATTATGAGATTATTTGTGGTGAAAGAAGATATAGAGCATGCAAAATTGCTCAATTAGCTTCAGTTCCATGTCTAATCAGAGATGATCTTGAATTAAACGGTTACGCTGTAGCTCTTATTGAAAATATTCAGCGTGAAGATTTAAATCCAGTTGAAATGGCTAATGCTTTTTCTTTGATGTTAAATGAATGCAATTTAACTCAAGAAGAATTAGCAAAGACTCTAGGTAAATCAAGAAGCTCTGTAACTAATATTTTAAGAATTAACAATCTGCATGATGAAATTAAAAATATGATTGTTGAAGGTCTTATAGATCTTGGTCATGCAAAGGTAATTCTTTCTTTAGATGATAAAGAATTACAGTTAAAAGCTGCTCAGTATGTAGTTAAAAACAGTCTTACTGTAAGACAGACTGAGAAGCTAGTTAACGACATCAAGGAAAATGGCTTAGAAGAAAACTCTCCTAAGTCTAAAGTAAGCTATAAAAATCCTAGCTTTAATGATTGGGAAAAGAACATTAGCAATGTTCTATCAGGAGTTAAAGTTAAATTTAATGCCTCAAATGAAGATAAAGGTAAGATCACTTTATCTTATTCATCAAAAGATCAGTTAGATCAGTTCTTATCTCTGTTTTCATTAAAAGAGTAAATTAAATGCAAATGGACTTAAAACTTCTAAAAACTTACTTTTTACTAGTTGGTCTATTTGCTTTTATTTGTTTCTTATTTTCATATTTCACAGATCAAAATTACGTAATAAACTTCCTGTCTTTTGCACAAGGATGCTTTATATTTATCTTTATAAATCTTCTCTATTTTTTCTTACAAAGAAGATACCGTAGTTCGAAACTTACTCCTGGATTTGTCTTATATGAGGTTATATATGCCTTTGTATTAAAGATAAGTCTTTTGATTTTTTTACTATTGTTTACATTTAAGATACTGAATTTAAACAATAAAATTGTAGTGTTTGTATTCAGCATACTAGTGTTGTCAAGATTAATTGTTAATTTTATTGATCAAATTAATGGTAAAAAATTTCACTAAAAAGTGACATTTTTAGGCATTTTGTTTTTGACTTTAAAGGTTAATAGTCGTATTTTCTTACATGTTAGTTTTGGGTTAAGCGTTTACAAACTAAATTGAATGCTTAAATTTACAAAATAGGGTGTGATTCTATGTCAGAGAGTAATTCTCAAGAATACATTTCTCATCACTTACACTTTTTACAGTTAGATCTTAGAGATTTTTCTATTGTAGATAGTGTCAAGCCAGCTTATAAAACTGAGTTTGCACAATGCCTTTCAGAAGAGGTCGCTACTCAAGAACAATGTCTTAAGACTGTAGCCGTTCAAAAATGTAAGTTATCAGATCTTGGCAGTGGCTCTTGCTATGCTGTTCTTCCTGAACAGAGTGAATCAAAAATTGTTAATCCATATACTGTGAATCTAGATTCTCTAGGTTTAACTGTTATTTTAGGTTTTCTATTTTTAATTCTGTTCAAGTACGCATCTAAGAAAACTACCAGTGGTGTTCCATCCAAACTTCAATGTTTCCTAGAAATGATCTTTGAGTTTGTTCAGAATACCGTTGTAAGTATTTTTAAGCGTAAGAGCAAGTTAATAGCTCCACTTTCTTTAACAGTTTTCATGTGGATTTTCTTCATGAACTTAATGGATCTGCTACCAATTGACTTGATCCCAGAATTTGCAAAACGTATAGGCGTTCCATACTTCAGAGTTGTTCCATCAGCTGATGTGAACATTACCCTTTCAATGGCTGTATGTGTATTCCTACTTATTTTTGCATTCTCATTCAAAAATATTGGTGTGCTCGGATTCTTTAAGAGCCTAACTCTTCATCCATTTAATCATTGGGCATTTATCCCAGTTAACTTCTTGTTAGAAGGTGTTTCCTTACTTTCAAAGCCTATTTCATTAGGCCTTCGTCTTTTTGGAAACATGTATGCTGGTGAGATGATCTTTATTCTGATCGCTCTATTGCCTCTATGGTGGATCCAGTGGGTTCTAAATGTTCCTTGGGCTTTATTCCATATTTTAATTGTTACATTGCAGGCATTTATTTTCATGGTACTAACTATTGTTTACTTATCAATGGCTAGTGAAGAAGACTAAACACTATTTTATTTATATAAAAACAGGAGATATAAAATGGAATTAATATACCTTGCTGCAGGTCTTATGATGGGCTTAGCTGCCATTGGTGCTGCTATCGGTATTGGTATTTTAGGTGGTAAGTTCTTAGAGGGTTCAGCAAGACAGCCTGATTTATTACCATTACTTCGTACACAGTTCTTCATTGTTATGGGTCTAGTTGATGCTATTCCTATGATCGGTGTAGGTCTTGGTATGTACTTAATGTTTGCTGTTGCTGGTTAATAGACAGCAAAACCAAATTTAGAGGTATCTAGATTGGAAATTAACGCAACATTTGTTGGTCAGGCAGTAGCGTTTCTTATCTTTGCTGTGCTGTGCATGAAGTTTGTATGGCCTCCTCTGATAAATGCTCTTGAAAAGAGACAGAAAGAAATCGCTGATGGTTTGACTGCTGCCGAAAAGGCTAAAAAGAGTCTTGAACTTGCAAACGAAAACGCTAAAGACACAATTCGTTCTGCAAAAGTAGAAGCTCAGAAAATTATTGATGAAGCAAACAAAACCAGATCTCAAATTATCGATAAGGCTTCAGAAGAAGCTCAGCTAGAAAGAAAGAAGATCCTTGATTTAGCTAAGAGTGAAATTGAAGCTGAAAAGAACAAAGCTCGCGAAGATTTAAGATCTGAAGTTGTTTCTTTAGCAGTTGCAGGCGCTGAAAAGATCATTAACGAAAAGATCGATTCTAAAGCTGATGAAGCTCTGCTTAAGAAAATTGCTGATTCACTTTAATTAAGAGGTGTGTAATGGCTGAAAATTTGACTGTTGCAAGACCTTATGCTCAGGCTACCTTTGAGATAGCATTAGAAGAAAATAACTTAAGCGGTTGGCAGACTATGCTTGAAGCTATGTCTGTTGCTTGTAAAGATCAGTACTTTATGGACAGCTTAAAGTTAGCTCCTAATCCTTCAGTCGCAGCTGACAGTCTAATTTCGTTGTTAAAGGACATTCTTAGTGAAAGTGGAAAGAATTTCGTAAAGGTTATTGGTGAAAATAACCGTTTTGAAGTTATTCCTGAAATTTTCGAAGAATTTGTAAGATTAAGAGAGAAACACGAAAAGCGTTTAGAGTGTGATCTCATATCTGCAAGAGCTTTTTCTGATAGCGAAATTGAATCTCTTAAGGATAAGCTAGCTAAAAAGTTCAATTGTGAAGTCTTCTTAAATCAGAAAATCGACAAGACCTTAATTGGTGGTGCCGTTTTGAAGATTGGAGACAAAGTAATTGATGCTAGCGTAAAGACAAGTTTACAAAACTTGACTTCAACCCTCAGATAAATAGAGGACATATATGCAACTAAATTCAACTGAAATTGCTGATTTAATTAAGCAAAGAATTCAGCAATTTAAGGTTGTGACAGAAGCTCGTGATGAAGGTACTATCGTTTCTGTAAACGACGGTATTGTTAGAATTCACGGTCTGTCCAACGTTATGCAGGGTGAAATGCTTGAGTTTGGTAATGACCTATATGGTCTAGCTTTAAACTTAGAGCGTGACTCTGTTGGTGCTATTGTGTTAGGACCTTATGACAAACTGTCAGAAGGTATGAAAGTTCACAGCACTGGTCGTATTCTAGAAGTTCCAGTAGGTACTGGCCTTTTAGGTAGAGTTGTTAGTGCTTTAGGTGAACCTATTGACGGTAATGGTCCTGTTAAATCAGAGCAGTTCTACCCTGTAGAAAAAATTGCTCCTGGTGTTATTGCTCGTCAGAGTGTTTCTCAGCCTATCCAGACCGGTTATAAGGCTGTTGACTCTATGGTGCCTATTGGACGTGGTCAGCGTGAGTTAATCATTGGTGACCGTCAGACAGGTAAAACAGCTTTAGCTATTGATACCATCATCAATCAGGTTAAGTATGGCGTACGTTGTATTTACGTTGCTATTGGACAGAAAGCATCAACAATTGCTTCTGTTGTAAGAAAACTTGATGAAGAAGGTGCTTTATCAAATACTATCGTTGTAGTAGCTTCTGCATCTGATACAGCAGCTTTACAGTACATTGCTCCATATGCAGGTTGTGCAATGGGTGAGTATTTCATGGATCAAGGTGAAGATGCCTTAATCATCTATGATGACTTATCAAAGCATGCTGTTGCTTATCGTCAGATTTCTCTATTACTTCGCCGTCCACCAGGGCGTGAAGCTTACCCAGGTGATGTTTTCTACCTACATTCACGTCTATTAGAGCGTGCTTCAAGAGTAAATGCTAAGTATCTTGAAGAGAAGAGTGGTGGAAAGGTAGTTGGTAAGACTGGTTCTTTGACTGCATTGCCAATCATTGAAACTCAGGCTGGTGACGTTTCTGCATTTATTCCTACTAACGTTATTTCTATTACCGACGGTCAGATTTTCTTAACCACAAGTTTATTTAACTCTGGTGTAAGACCTGCTGTTGATCCTGGTATTTCAGTATCACGTGTAGGTGGTGCAGCTCAGACTAAGCTTATGAAGAAACTGTCTGGTGGTATTCGTACTGCGTTAGCTCAGTATCGTGAATTAGCAGCATTCGCTCAGTTCTCTTCAGATTTGGATGAAGCTACAAGAAAACAGCTTGATCACGGTCAGAAAGTAACTGAACTTATGAAGCAGAACCAGTATTCTCCTCTATCTGTAGCAGAACAGGCATTAACTATTTTCGCTGCTGAAAGAGGTTACCTTGAGGATGTTGAATTAAATAAAGTTCTTCCATTTGAGAAAGCTTTACTAGCATTCGCACACTCAAAATATGATTCTCTGCTTAAGGATATTGAGGCAAAGCCTGACTACTCAGATGAAGTTGTAGCTAAACTTACTGAAGTTGTTAAGGACTTTAAATCAACTCAGACTTACTAGGAGCGCTTAAATGGCAGGTGCAAAGGAAATACGTACTAAGATAGCTTCTGTGCAGAATACACAGAAGATTACTAGTGCTATGCAAATGGTAGCCGCCTCTAAGATGCGTAGGGCTCAGGAAAAAATGAGCCAGTCTCGTCCTTATTCAAAAGGTTTACACGACATTATCAATCATATTGCTTCAAGTCATAGTGAATTCCATCATCCTTTTATGGAAAAGCGTGAAGTGAAGAATGTAGGCTTCATTGTTGTTTCAACTGATAGAGGTCTATGTGGTGGTTTAAATATCAATCTGTTCCGCAAAATTACTCTGAAAATGCAGGAATTTAGCAAACAGAATGTTGGTATTAAAGTTGTGCTTTTAGGTACAAAAGCATCTGGATACTTTAACCACAGCAATATTGATGTGATGGCTCAGCATGCTGGCTTTGGTGATGATCCAAAACCTGAAAAGCTTGTTGGTGCAATCAAAGTTATGACTGATGCCTTTTTGAAAGGTGAAGTTGATGCTATTTATTTAGCTTGCAACTCTTTCAAAAATACTATGGTTCAGATCCCAACAGTATCTCAGCTGTTACCACTTGTTCACAGCGATGACGAAACAAGTAAACATCACTGGGATTACTTATATGAGCCTGAACCTGAATCAATCTTAAAAGTTGTGTTAGACCGTTATGTTGTACAGATGGTTTATCAGGCTGTATTAGAGAATCTAGCTTCTGAGCAGGCAGCTCGTATGGTCGCTATGAAAGCCGCAACTGATAATGCTGAATCATTAGTTAGCGATTTACAGCTTGAATACAACAAGGCAAGACAAGCAGGCATTACGATGGAATTAAACGACATCGTATCTGGTGCATCAGCGGTTTAATTGATGAGAGGATTTTAAAATGGCTGAAACTTCAAATAGAGCTGGTGAGAAAGGTACTATCGTACAGATCATCGGCGCTGTTGTTGATGTTGAGTTCCCTGAGGGCCATATTCCAGAGCTATATGATGCTCTAGATGTTAAAGGCGATGGTAAGAATCGTCCTGATTTGGTTCTTGAGGTTCAGCAGCAAATTGGTGGTGGTGTAGTTCGTTGCATTGCAATGGGTTCATCAGACGGTTTAAGCAGAGGCTTAGAGGCAGTTAATACAGGTGCTGGTGTTAAGGTTCCTGTAGGTAGAGAGACCTTAGGACGTATTATGAACGTTTTAGGTCAGCCAGTTGATGAAAGAGGTCCTATTGGTGAGAAAGAGAAGTGGGTTATCCACCGTGCTGCACCAACATACTCAGAGCAGTCATCAACTACTGAGATCCTTGAAACCGGTATTAAGGTTATGGATCTTATCTGCCCATTCGCTAAAGGCGGTAAGGTAGGCTTATTCGGTGGTGCTGGTGTTGGTAAGACCGTTAACATGATGGAGCTTATCAATAACATCGCTAAAGCTCACTCTGGTTTGTCTGTATTCACCGGTGTTGGTGAGCGTACTCGTGAGGGTAACGACTTCTACCACGAAATGCAGGAATCAAAGGTTATTGATAAAGTATCAATGATTTATGGTCAGATGAACGAACCACCAGGAAACCGTCTACGTGTTGCTCTAACAGGTTTGACTGTTGCTGAGAAGTTCCGTGACGAAGGCTTGGATGTGCTTTTGTTCATCGATAACATCTATCGTTATACTCTAGCTGGTACTGAGGTATCTGCACTGTTAGGAAGAATGCCTTCAGCTGTAGGTTACCAGCCAACCCTAGCTGAGGAAATGGGTGTTTTACAGGAGCGTATTGCTTCAACTAAGAAAGGTTCTATTACATCTGTACAGGCTGTTTATGTTCCTGCTGATGACTTGACCGATCCTAGCCCTGCAACTACTTTCGCTCACTTGGATGCAACCATCGTTCTATCAAGACAGATTGCTTCTTTAGGTATTTACCCAGCTGTTGATCCTTTAGCTTCAACATCACGTCAGTTAGACCCATATGTTGTTGGTAAAGAGCACTATGAGGTTGCTCGTGGTGTACAGACTGTTCTACAGCGTTACAAAGAATTGAAAGATATTATTGCAATTCTTGGTATGGATGAGTTATCTGAAGAAGATAAGCTTGTTGTAGCAAGAGCACGTAAGGTTGAGAGATTCTTATCTCAGCCATTCAGTGTTGCTGAAGTATTCACCGGTTCTCCTGGTAAGTACGTACCACTAAAAGAGACTATCCGCGGATTCAAGGGTATTATCAACGGTGAGTATGATAATCTTCCAGAGCAGGCATTCTACATGGTTGGTACTATCGACGAAGCTGTAGAAAAAGCTAAGAACTTATAATTAAAGGGGTGAAAAATGGATTCTATATCATTCCATTTGGACGTAATTAGTGGTGTCGGAAGCCTATATTCTGGTTCTGTAAAATCTGTAAGAGTTACAGGTTCAGAAGGTGAAATGGGCATCAGATACGGTCATACTCCTTTGTTAACAACAATCAAAACCGGTATGGTATCTCTTATCGACTCTCAAGATAAAGAAGATCAGATTTACCTAGCTGGTGGTGTGTTGGAAGTTCAACCTGATTCTGTAACCATCTTGGCTGATACAGCTTTAAGAGCTGATGATATTGATGAAGCAAAAGCTCAAGAAGCTATTAAAGCAGCTAAAGAATCAATTGCAAATCATGGTACTGGCGATACAGATTATGCTCATGCATTATCTCGTTTAGCTGATGCTATGGCTCGATTGAAGGTTGTTGAAACAGCTAGAAATAGAAGACGTTAATTATTGTCTTTTATTAAAGAAACGGCCCTTTTAGGGCCGTTTGTGTTTGATAGAAAGAAATTAATAGCCAAAACTAAAATAGAAGTTTACTCTTTGTCCATAAAGAGTACTTAGACTGTCCTGCATTCTCCTCTTTTATAATCTCGTAGCCTGGAACAATCTTATTTGAACCATTTCTCATCTCTACATAGATTAGAGAATTGTCATTGATTAAGTTTTTATCTAATAATTTTTTAAGAACATCTTCATAAATGTTTAATTTATAAGGAGGATCGATAAAAACAATATCAAAAACAGTATTTGTATTATCTAAAAAGTGTAAAGCATCGTCATTTATAACATGAATGTTTTCTGTGCTCATACTTTTAGCTATTTCTTTTAAATTAGAACTATTGTCCTTATCTAATTCAATTAAAGTAACTTTCGCAGCTCCTCTTGAATAAGCCTCAAAGCCTAAGGCTCCAGAGCCTGCGAATAGATCTAAGACTTTAGCATTATCGATAGAATTTCTAATCCACGAAAATATAGTCTCTCTTACTCTTGAAGGTGTTGGTCTTAACCCTTTAACATCTAATACAGGTAAGAGTTTTCCTTTAAATTTTCCGCCTAAAATGCGCACATCATTTTCGTATGTATTGTTTTTCATATATCAACCGAAAGAGCTAGGATTTATATGCCTAAAATTCTCAAAATGAAATGAATTTGGAATTAGTCTATAATGCATGAGAATATCACATTGTAATAAATAAATTTGGGTAAAAATATGGGTATTTTTTCTATTTTTTCAAAAAAAAATAAAGATGAATCATCAGAAATCAAGAAAAATGAAGAATCTCTAAATGAGCAAACTAATGATGAAGTCTTACCAGAGAATAAAGAGAAAACAATATCTAATTCAGAGTCTACTGCATCTGACAATAACAGTAATGAGTCAGAAACTAATTCTAACGAGAATGGTGCCTTAGAAACAGCTATACCTGAAAACAAACAGGAAGAAAATAAAGCAGAAGATATTTCTCAAGAATTACAAGAAAGTGTAAATACTCAAACTGAAGACCATAAAACAGAAGAACCTAAAAAAGAAAAAGTATCCTTCTTTGAAAGATTAAAGAGAACTAGAGAAAATTTAGCTTTTGGTATTGGTGCTTTAGTAACTGGTAAAAAAATTGATGAAGAGTTATATGAGGACTTAGAAACTTCTCTATTAACAGCTGATTTAGGTGTAGATACTACTAATAGCATCATTGAAAGACTAAGAGAAGAATCAAAAATCAAAGAATTAAGAGATGCTGGTGCTTTAAAGAATAATTTAAAGAACATCTTAAAAGACATTCTGAGCCCATGCAGTGAACACCTTAAAGTTGAAAAACAAGGTGATCTACCTTTCGTAATTCTAATGGTAGGTGTAAACGGTGCTGGTAAGACTACTACCATTGGT
Source organism: uncultured Gammaproteobacteria bacterium (assembly GCA_900315395.1). Classification (GTDB taxonomy): domain Bacteria; phylum Pseudomonadota; class Gammaproteobacteria; order Enterobacterales; family Succinivibrionaceae; genus Succinivibrio. Next base: position 24,266 of record OMZC01000065.1, on the reverse strand, counting down.
AAATTAGCTTTGAAGTATAAAGCTCAAGGCAAAAAGGTTATGTTAGCAGCTGGTGATACCTTCAGAGCTGCAGCTGTAGAACAGCTAAAAGAATGGGGAAATAGAACAGATACTCCTGTAATTTCACAGCCTACTGGTTCAGACAGTGCTTCTGTTATCTTTGATGCTTTAACCTCAGCTAAAGCACATAATGTTGATGTGTTAATTTGCGATACAGCAGGAAGACTTCAGAACAAAGACAACTTAATGGAAGAATTAAAGAAAATTGTCCGTGTGATGAAGAAAATTGATGAGAACGTGCCTAATGAAGTGATGTTGGTACTAGATGCTACAACAGGACAAAATGCTGTATCTCAGATGAAGATCTTTGGTGAAGCTGTAAATGTAACCGGTCTTTGCTTAACTAAGTTAGATGGTACAGCTAAAGGTGGTGTAGTCTTTGCTTTAGCAGATAAATTTAAGGTTCCTTTAAGATATGTAGGTATCGGAGAGAAATCTGAAGATTTAAGAGAATTTGATATTGACGCTTTTGTCGATGCTTTAATTGATTAAAAAGTCGATAGTTTTTATTGCATAAGAAAAAGTTACTGGTGCTTGCTCCTATAATGAAAACTCAAAAGCAAGTGAAGTAGTAAATGACAGATCAGAATAAGCAAGAAACAATGGGAATGTTAGCTCCCGTTGGTAATATTGATAGCTATGTAAAAGCCATAAATCAGGTTCCAATGTTGGAGCCTGAGGATGAGCGTACCCTAGCTAAAAGGTTACGTGACTATGGTGATATTGAAGCAGCTAGAAAGCTAATCTTATCTCATTTACGTTTAGTGGTAAGTATTGCTCGTGGTTATTCAGGATACGGTTTGCCTGTAGCTGATTTAATTCAGGAAGGTAATATTGGCCTGATGAAGGCCGTAAAACACTTTGATCCTGATGCTGGTGCAAGACTAGCTGCCTTTGCAGTTCCATGGATTAAATCTGAAATCCATGATTATGTAATTAAGAACTGGAGAGTTGTAAAAGTAGCTACCACTAAGGCTCAAAGAAAACTATTCTTTAAATTAAGACAGAATAAAAAGCGTTTAGGTTGGTTTACCGAAAAAGAACGTGAAAACGTGGCTGATGATTTAGGCGTTTCACCTAATGATGTAGCCGAAATGGAAACTCGTTTGGCAGGTCAGGACATTGGCTTTGATATGTCAGCTGATGATGACACAGATAACTCTCAGTTGCCTTTATTAGCTCCAGCCTCATATCTTGAGGATGAGAATTCTAATTTTGCCAAGAATTTTGAAAATCGTGATTATCAAAGCTACGAACTTGAGAGACTGGCTAAAGCTTTACAATCTTTAGATGAAAGATCACGTTATATTATTAAGAGAAGATGGCTTGATGATAACAAAGCAACTCTACAAGAGTTGTCTGATGAATTAAAAGTGTCAGTAGAACGCGTAAGACAGATTGAAAACGCATCTTTAAAGAAAATCAAATCTCAGATATTAACTAGCAACAATGATTGCCTAGCACTAGAAAATAAGAACTCAGAAACAACTGAGAACAAAGACAGCAAAAAAGAGAAGAAAACTGCCAAAAAGAAAGCTAAGAAAGCAGAGTAATTTTCTCTAGTTTTGTATCTCTATTATCAAAATTAATTTCTTACATTCATCATTGAAATTTCTGTTAACAATAAATGGCACATTTGTTGCTATAATAAGTTAATTGAAATTTTTAGGGCCTATATATGCTTAAAGTAAATACTTGTTACGGAAGAGTCGATTCAGAATTACTTTCAAGATTATCATCAATTAAGCTATTAGCATTTGATGTTGATGGCACTATTACTGATGGCGGTATCTACTATGATAATAAAGATATCGAACTTAAGAAATTCAATGTAAAAGACGGCTTTGGCATAGTAGCTTTGCATAAAGAAGGCATTGACTGCGCTGTAATCACAGGTAGAAGCGCTCCTTTAACCGATCGTCGTATGGCTGATTTACATGTAAGCCATGTAATTCAAGGCGAGATGAACAAAGGTATTGCTTTAACTAAGTTATGCGAAAAATTGAATATTGGTACTGATGAAGTTGTATGTATCGGTGATGACTTGAATGATATGCCAATGTTCAGATTAGTAGGTGTTGTTGTTTGTCCTAAAGATGCTCACCCATTTATTAAAAAAATAGCAGATTACATTACTGTAACTGAAGGCGGAAAAGGCGCTGTTAGAGAGTTATGCGACCTTATCTTAATCTCTAAAGGTGTATTAAACGCAGACGGCGGTTTTGCAGATGAGCGTTACTAAAAGATCGATTTTCTTAGCTATCTTATTTTTAATCATAGCTATTAGTATCTATGTTTACTCTACTATGGTAGGTAAAAAAGTTGTGTCTGATACTACAAAGCTTCCTACTTTTATTGCAACAGATACTGATGGTGCTATATATGATGAAACAGGTAGAGTGATTAGAACTTTAGTTTCTACTAAGACCACATATTTTGATAATAAAACACTCTACGTTTTTGAAAATCCTTTAATTAGTTCATATTCTTATAAAGATAACAAGATCGAACTGTGGCATATGAAAGGTAAAAAAGGACATATGATTACTGATAAGTCAGCTCATATAAGTGACAATGTCCTAATCTACCCTGGTTTTGAAGATTCAGCTATCAAACGAGCTACAGCTAATTATTTAGATTATGACTTTGGTCTTAATACTGTTACTTCAGAAGAACTAGTAAATATTTACGGTAACGATTTTTTTACAACTGGCACAAAATTTAGTTTTGATCTAAATTCAAATGTTCTCAAATACAAAGGAAACCCAAATGCTACATATTATCCGCAGAGTAAGTAGTTTTCACCTAAGTGTGCTCTTGCTTTCACTGTTATCTTTTCAAGCAGTTGCTCTTGATAATGATACAGAGCAACCTTTAAATATTGTGTCAAAAGAGCAGATTGCAGATTTTAACAGTAATAAGGCTATCTTCCTTGAGAACGTTGTAGCTACACAGGGTACTATTGAAGTTCATGCTGATAAGGCTGAAATTTCAAGAGATTCTAATGATCAATTAGAAGAAATCATTGCATATGGTAAGCCTGCTACTTACAAACAGTTACAGGAGAATGGAAAGATCACTCATTCCCAGTCTTCAATTATTCACTATCTTCCAAAAAAGAATTTACTGATCCTTATCGGTAGAGCAACTATCTGGCAAGAGAACTCTCATGTAGATGGAGAGAGAATCGAATACAACACAGTTACCAAACAACTTAAGGCTACCAATGAAAACAGCCAGGATGGAAGAGTACAGAGTACCTTCATTCCTCAAGAGTTAAAGAGTGACGATAGCGATAAGGCTAAAAAATCAAAGTAAATAGGTTGTTATGAGCGTTTTAAAAGCATTACATCTTAAAAAGACATATAAGAAAAGAACTGTTGTATCTGACGTAAGCTTAAGCGTAAGCAGTGGTTCTATCGTAGGTTTACTAGGACCAAATGGTGCTGGTAAGACCACATCTTTCTATATGATTGTTGGAATTATTTCTTCAGAAGAAGGTCAAGTTATTCTAGACGATCATGACATAACCTCTTTACCTATGCATGCTAGAGCTAGAGCTGGACTTGGTTATCTGCCTCAGGAAAACTCTATTTTTAGAAAATTAACTGTTTATCAGAATTTAATGGGCGTGGTTGAATTACTGCCAGGTCTGTCAAAATCAGAGAAAGAAGATAGAGTAAATCAGCTTTTAGAAGAATTTAGTGTTTCAAGATTAAGAAACAATATCGGTATGTCTTTATCAGGTGGTGAGAGAAGACGTGTTGAGATCGCTAGAGCTCTTGCAGCCAACCCTAAATTCATTCTTTTAGATGAGCCTTTTGCAGGTGTTGATCCTATTTCTGTAGGTGAAATTAAAGAAATTATTCTGCATCTAAGAGATAGAGGTATTGGTGTTTTAATTACTGATCACAACGTAAGAGAAACCTTAGATGTCTGTGAAAAGTCCTATATTGTTAATGCAGGTCAAATTATTGCAAAAGGAACTGCCCAAGAAGTTCTAAGTAATGATAAGGTTAAGTCTGTTTATTTAGGTAAGGATTTCTCTTTATAGTTTTAGGTAATCGGTTATGGCTGGAATAAGAAATTCTCTGCAGATCCGTGCTACTCAGACACAATCTCAGATTCTGACTCCTCAGATGCAACAAGCAATTAGATTGTTGCAGTTATCTACTATTGAGTTACAACAGCAGATCCGCCAGACCGTTGATCAAAATCCTTTACTTGAAATTGATGATTCAGACATGTCTTCAATGGAAGAATCCTATGAAGATTTGGTAGACAGTGAGAATCAAGCTGATTCTGACTATGATCCTTTCTCAGATGACTCTTCGGTAAATAATACATCTATCGATGATGAGTTAAGCCGTTTGGATATCTTAGAAAACGGTAGTATCGATCTTGTTAAGCTTGATAAGAAGAAAGAACATGATGAAGATGAATATGATTCATCAGAAAATCATGACAAAGACGATTACTCAGATCAAAATTCAACTGATGATCAATATTCAGACAAAGATCCTTTATCCCAAGATAAATCTCAAAATGATGAAAATCAGTATTCAGCTGAGGTAAAGTCAGGAAAAGGTCTAGCTATTGAGAATGATGATATCTATGAAGGTGAAACTACAGAAACACTTCATGATCATCTAATGTTCCAGCTAGAAATGTCACCTCTTGATGGCATTGATAAGAAGATTGCCGAAGCTATTATTGATGGTATTGATGATTCTGGTTATCTAAAAGAAACACTAGAAGATATTTTAGAGTGTGTAAAGGCTCAAGATCCTACAGTTACAATTGAAGACGTGAATGCTATTCTAAAACTAGTTCAGCATTATGATCCTCTAGGTGTAGGTGCTAGAAGTGTACAAGAATGTATCTTAATTCAGTTAAATGCTCTACCTGATGATACTGAATACAAAGAATTAGCTGTAAATCTAATTACCAATTATATTGATTTGCTCTCAAATCGTAATTATGCAGCTTTATGCCAGAGACTTTCTATCAAAGAAGATGTTTTAAAGAAGGTAAATGATTTAATTACCTCATTAGAGCCTCGTCCTGGCAATAACATCGTACATTCAAAGAAACAAACTGATTTTGTTATTCCTGACTTAATCGTAGTTAAAGATAAACAAGGTAACTACACTGCAGAACTGAATCCTGCTTCTAACATCAAAGTTAGAATCAATGAAGAATATGCAAAATTAGCAAACAGAGCTAAAAACGAAGCTGAGAAAACCTTTTTTAAAGATCATTTAAAAGATGCTAAGTGGTTTAAGCAAAGTATTGATAATAGAAATGACACCTTACTAAAAGTTGGTCGTTGCATTGTTGCCCATCAGAAAGATTTCATGGAAAAAGGTGAATCTGCAATGCATCCTATGGTGTTAAATGATGTTGCTGTTGAAATCTCAATGCATGAATCTACTATTTCAAGAATAACCACAGAAAAATACATTCACACTCCAAAAGGTACTTTTGAGTTAAAGTACTTCTTCTCATCAAGTGTTAATACAGAAAGCGGTGGTTCAGCCTCATCAACTGCAATAAAGGCTGTAATTAAAGAAATTATTTCAAAAGAACCTCCAAGAAAGCCACTTTCTGACAGCAAGATTTCAGACATTCTCAACGAGAAAGGCTTAAATGTCGCAAGACGTACTGTAACTAAGTACAGAGAAGCTTTAGGTATACCTTCAACCTCTCAACGCAAACAATTAATTTAGTTTTTTACAGAAAATTGAAATAGTTCACGAATTGAAATTGATTGCTAAAAATTATTAAGAAAATTGTGAAGTTACACCTTTAATTATTAGATTTTTCAACCTATTATTAAAGTGTAGTTACAATTTAGTACTCGCTTAACATTACCTGGCACTAAGATCAGGTTAAGGAAGTAAATATGCAAATCAATATTCATGGCGTAGGTGTAAAGTTAACCGATTCTTTAAAAGATTACGTCAATGACAAGTTTAAGCGTCTTGAGCGTAAAGGTGATATTATTACCTCTATCTCAGTAACTCTAACAGTTGAGAAATTGAACCAAATTGCTAAAGCTGATTTAGCTGTAGCAGGTGGTAATCTTCATGCTGAGCATCAGGCAGAGAGTATGTATCCAGCAATTGATGGTCTAATCGATAAGGTTGACGGTCAGTTAGTTAAGTATAAAGAGAAGTTAAAGTCATAATCGTTAACTTCAACAACGAGGAGCCCTGCCATTGTGCAGGGCATTTTTTTGGAAAAAGAGGAATTAGATCTTGATAGTACTGCCTAAAACACAAATACTGTCTCCTTTATTCTGTTTTAGTAAAAAAAGACTTTTTGAAGAAATAGCTGAATGTGCTGCCTTTATTACTAAAAAGACTTCCAAAGAAATTATTTTTGCTCTAAATGAAAGAGAAAAACTAGGTACTACAGTATTTTTCCAAGGTGTAGCAATTCCTCATGCTGTGATACAGAGTTCAACTCCAACCTTTGCAATTTTAAGTATCCTAGATAAGCCTATAACCTTCAATTCCATTGATGCAGATGAACAGTTAGTAGATATTGCTTTTAGCCTGTTCATTTCTCCTAAAGATGATGTAGAAAAAGTTGAGTCACTTTTAAAAAGTCTTACAATAGTCTTATCTAATGTCGATTTGTTGAATGCTTTACGACTATCTAAAAATGAAAAGCAAAAAGTTGAAGTGATCCTTAATCAGATTGATTTGTTGTTAGATCATGTACAAGAAGGATTAGTAGACTCTTCAGAAATTGACAATCCTCATTTTCAATAGGGAATCTTTATGACAAACAAAGTTGATCTTGTAGTTATATCAGGTCGCTCAGGTTCAGGAAAAACCGTTGCCTTACATGCATTAGAAGATTTAGGTTTCTATTGCATCGATAATTTACCTATTGTATTTCTAAAAGAGTTAATTGATTTAGCAAAGAAGAGCTATCCAAAAATTGCTGTATCTTTAGATGTAAGAAATATCCCTATTAGTGATGATTATTCTGAATTGAATGATATTTACACTAAAGCAACTCATGATCCTGATATCAATGGCACTGTGATTTTTATTGATGCTGATGATCAGGTTCTAATTAAAAGATATTCAGAAACCAGACGTCTCCATCCTCTATCTCTGCACAATCTTTCTTTAAATGAAGCTTTGCAAAAAGAAACAGAGATCTTAAAGATCATCTCCTCAGTTGCTGATTTACGTATTGATTCAACTAATTTATCAGTTCATGAGTTATGTCAGCAGGTTGTAACTACTATTCAGGGCAAGCCATATAAGCAGATTGTTATCATCTTTGAATCTTTTGGTTACAAAGATGGAGTAACTAAAGATGCTGATTTTGTGTTTGATGCTAGGTTCTTACCAAACCCTTATTGGGAAAAAGAATTAAGAGAATATTGTGGTCTAGAACAACCTGTAAAAGACTTTTTTGCTAAATACCCAGAAGTAGAAGCTTATATTGATAAGATTGATGACTTACTCTATGGAATCTTAAAGCCTATAGAACAAAGTGACAGAAGTTATCTTACTGTAGCTATTGGATGTACAGGTGGTTTCCACAGATCAGTGTATATAGCTCAAAGTCTAGCTGACAGATTTAAAGAGCGCGGAATTTCTGTAAAAGTTCGTCATAGAACCTTACTTCGCAAGAAAAAAGAGCTTGTCTCAAAATAAGATAATCAAGGAGCACATACATTTTATGTGCTTTTGATTTTGAGAAAATCTTCAAAATCTATATAATCCAAATCGAAAATTCTCATCAATACAGTGCGGTATGTTTGCCTTATGTTTGGTAAAATATACGCATATAGACTTCTTTTGTGGAATTAAACATGAGTGATAATGCACTGATTAAAGTAAGGAATGTATCGTTTTCTTATCAAAGTAAACAGATTTATAAAAATCTGACACTCGACATTCCAAAAGGAAAAATTACCGCAATTTTAGGTCCTTCAGGTACTGGTAAAACCACCATTTTAAGACTTATTGGTGCTCAGCTGACACCTAATGAGGGAACCATCGAATTTGATGGAATAAACATCCATTCTTTAAATAGAAACGATTTATATAAGTTAAGACAGAGAATGAGTATGTTATTCCAAAGTGGTGCTTTATTTTCAGACATGAATGTTTTTGAAAATGTAGCATTTCCTATTAGAGAACATACTAATTTACCAGAAGAGCTCGTCTATGATGTGGTCATGATGAACTTAGAAGCTGTAGGTATGAGAGCCGCGGCTAATTTATATCCAGCAGAATTATCAGGTGGTATGGCAAGAAGAGCAGCCCTTGCACGTGCTATTTCTCTTGATCCTGATTTGGTTATGTATGATGAGCCTTTTGTAGGTCAAGATCCTATTACTAAAGGTGTTCTTGTAAAGCTAATCTCTGATATTAACAAATCCTTAGGTAAGACCTCTGTTGTCGTAACTCATGATGTTAAGGAGATTTTAGAGATTGCTCATTACGTTTACATCTTAGCTGAAGGCTCTGTATTAGGTTGTGGTACTCCTGAAGAAATTAAGAACAGCAAAGATCCTAGAGTTATGCAGTTTATTCAAGGAGACTTTGATGGTCCTTATGCCTTTAAATTAAAAGGCTCAGACAACTATATTGAGGAGCTGTAATGTTAGGTTTCTTTGGATCTTTAGGAAGGTACTTTTTAAAGAAAATAGCCTCATTAGGAAGATCAACTATTATCTTCTTTCATTCTATTTTTGCATTACCAAACTTTAAAAAGACTTTCCCTTTATTAGTAAGCCAGATTTACTTTATTGGCGTTCAGTCAATAATCATTATTATTGTATCTGGTCTTTTCATCGGCATGGTTTTAGGTTTGCAGGGCTTTAATATTCTTAAAGATTTCATGGCAACAGGATCTTTAGGTAGCCTAGTCTCTTTGGCAATTATCAGAGAATTAGGTCCTGTAGTTACAGCTTTGCTTTATGCAGGTAGAGCAGGTTCTGCTCTTACAGCAGAAATAGGTCAGTTAAAGGCATCAGAACAGTTATCAGCTTTAGAAATGATGGCTGTTGACCCTCTTAAGAGAGTTATCGCTCCAAGATTCTGGGCAGGCATGATCAGTATGCCTATCTTATCTTTACTATTCTGCCTTGTGGGTATCTATGGTGGTAAGTTAGTAGGTGTAGATTGGTTAGGTCTTGATGATGGTATTTACTGGTCTAGTATGCAAGCTAGTGTGGATGCTTTAAAAGATCTTATTCCTATGATGATTAAGGCAGTAGCTTTTGGCTTTGTATGCACATGGATAGCTCTGTTCAATGGCTATGATTGTAAGCCTACATCAGAAGGTATTAGTAGAGCTACAACTGCTACTGTGGTTCAGTCTTCACTAGCAGTTTTAGGTTTCGATTTCGTGTTAACAGCATTAATGTTCTAATTGGGTATTACTTATGAAATATTTAAAAGCTGAAATTATGGTTGGCGTATTTATGCTGTTAGGAATAATAGCAGCTGTGATCTTAGCCTTAAAAGTTGCAGGCTTAGTTCTAAACAGCAACAACCAGACTTATAAAGTTTATGCAAATTTTGAGAATGTAGGTTCTCTGAGAATTAGAGCTCCAATTAGAATTGGTGGTGTTCTAATCGGTAGAGTTGGTGCTATTTCTTTAGATCCAAAGACCTTATCTCCTGTTGTAGAGCTTGATATTGAAAAGCAGTATGACAAATTATCAAGTGAGTCAAAAGCTTCAATTCAAACCGCTGGTATTATTGGTGAGCAGTACATTAGTATTACTCCAGGCTTTTATGATGAGGATATGGGTTCAACCTATCTTAAAGATGGTGATGTAATCCACGATACAGGTTCAGCTTTAGTACTTGAAGATTTGATCTCTAAGTTTGTATTCAATTCAAGTGCTGATAAGAAAGACTCTCAGGATAAAGAGCAGGCTAATAAAGAAGAAGCTGCTCAATAGTAGGTGAAATTATGAAGAAAATTTTTAGTTATTTTTTAGCATTAGGTATCGCTTTATGTGGTGTGTCATCAGTACAGGCTGCTGATAACAATCCTTATGAGTTAGCAAATGAAGTAGCTACTACAACCATTAACGATATTAAAGCTAACAAAGACAAGTTATCAGATAGATCTGTTGCAGAAGGTATCATTGAAAAGGATCTTATTCCTTATATTGATATCAAGTATGCAGCTTACAAGGTTATCGGTACTTCTTTAAAGAATACTTCAGCTGAAGAAAGACAGCGCTTTACTGATGAATTTGCTGTTTACATGAAGAACAGCTTAATTGATGTATTAAGCAAATACACCAATCAGGATATCGTTCCAGCTAAAGTAGAATCTGTTGATCCATCAACCAATCTAGTTTCTGTAAAACTACTGATTAGAGAGGCTGGAAAAAAGGATTTAGAGCTGGTTTTAAAATTAAGAAAGAACAACAAGACTGGTCAGTGGAAAGCATTTGATCTTATCGGTGAAAACATTTCAATGTTAGATGCAAAAATTTCAGAGTTATCACCAATTATTAAGAATAATGGTGTAGACGCTGCAATTGCAAAGCTAAAGTCAGGCGATAAGAAGTAATTGTAAGAATGAATAAGATAGATAAATTAAACTTTGATTCTGTACCAAGCCTTTGGGACAAGAGAGAAGACCTATTCAAAGAGAATACAGTTGATCTAAAAGATATTAGCGCAATTGATGTCTCAGGAATGGCTCTTCTTGTTAAATGGGCAAAGGCTCAAAAAGATCAGAAGTTACATCTTATCAATGTACCTGTAAGCGCAATGAACCTAATCAATACTTACAGATTAGGTCAGTTGTTTGTATTAGACTAAACTCTAATTTGATATAGAAAAAGAAAATATGGCAGAACAACAACATTTTGAAGGCTTTGATGCTGAGCCTGAAGAGGGCAGCAGAAGTTCTCATAAGAGGGAAGCTCAAGCGATTAGAAAACTTGTAGAAAAGATTGCTAATCTTGGCGAACAGAGTTTTAAATCACTAGTTATTCCTCAAGACGTTAAAGAGGCTTTGTTAGTTGCTCGTAAGCTCAAACCTAAATCAGATGAAAGACGTCGTCAGTTACAGTATGTAGCAAAGCTACAGAGAAATTACGATGACTCTGATTTAGAAAATCAGGTGAATATGTTAGGCGCTTCTTCAAAAGAAGATCCTAATACTATGAAATTAGAAAAACTAAGAGAGAATATGCTCAACGGTGGTGTTGAGGTCTTAAATGGATTCTGCTCTTTAATTCTAGATACTGATAGAAATAAGCTTAGAACTTTAATTAAGAAAGCTAAGGCTGAACTTACAGCAGATGCTGAGGCAAGTAAGCCTAATTCAAGAGCTTTATTTAAGTATTTAAAGAGTGAGATTGCAAGGGCAGGAGTTGAGATCCCTCAAGAACTGTTAAAGTAAAAACTACTTTAAAGTACTACTCAAATAGCAATAGATAGATGACTGATGAGTAGTAAGAAGAATAGTTAAGTCAGACAAGGTGAAATTATCACAGTGTCTGACTTTTTAATTTAAGCTTTAGTACCGCCAACAGTAATAGAATCGATTTTTACTGTAGGCTGACCAATGCCAACAGGAACTGACTGTCCTGCCTTACCGCAAACGCCAATACCTGCATCAAATTCAAGATCATTACCTACCATTGATACTTGCTGCATGGTCTTAGGTCCGTTACCAATTAAAGTTGCTCCCTTGATAGGTGTAGAGATTTTGCCATCTTTAATTAAATAAGCCTCAGAGGTAGAGAATACAAATTGACCTGAGGTAATATCAACCTGACCACCTTTAAAGGTAACAGCATAGATACCATCTTTTACTGAAGATAAGATTTCATCTTTAGTAAAATCGCCTTTCTGCATAAAGGTATTGGTCATTCGAGGCATAGGAAGACAGTTATAGCTTTCACGTCTGCCATTACCTGTAGGCTTCATGTGCATCAACATAGCATTCTGTCTGTCTTGCATATAACCTTTTAAGATGCCATTTTCGATAAGCACATTAGATGCTGTATCAGTACCTTCATCATCAAAGCTCATAGAGCCTCTTCTGTTAGGTATAGTGCCATCATCGATGATAGTACAAGCTTCAGATGCTACCTTCTGTCCAATCTTGCCTGTAAATGCAGATGAACCGGTTCTGTTGAAGTCACCTTCAAGTCCATGACCTACAGCTTCATGTACTAAAACTCCAGGCCAACCAGCACCTAAAACAACAGTCATGGTACCAGCAGGAGCTGGTATTGCTTCCATATTAACAGCTGCAATTCTTACAGCTTCTTTAGCAAGATCTTTTAATGAATTGTTTTTTAATAACTCTTCTAAAAGAATAGCGCCACCTGCACTTGCATAACCTACTTCTCTTCTGCCATCTTTTTCCATAACTACAGAAACAGAGAGATGAACCATAGGTTTGATGTCATATCTTGAAGGATTATCTGTAGGCATTACTAAGGTAGTTCTGTGAGTGCAGGATAAGCCTGCCATTACCTGAACTACTCTAGGATCAAGAGCTCTCGCTTCAGCGTTTAAAATCTCTAAAATCTTAGCTTTTTGAGCTCTGTCCATAGAAAAGATTGGATCATCACTAACATATAGAGCATTAGTCTTTTTAACACCATTGTTGATGTCAATGCTGTTGCAGTTTTGACCTTTACTAATAGAATGAGCTGCAGAGCAAGCTTCATAAAGAGACTTATTATCTAATACATCAGAGTAAGCAAAGCCTGTTTTAGCACCATCAATTGCTCTTACACCAACGCCCTGACTAATGTTAAAAGAGCCTCCTTTGACAATACCTTCTTCTAGAGAAAAGCTCTCTGAAACTACTCTTTCAAAAAAGAGATCACCAAAGTCGATATTTCTTTCACACAGTAACTTAAGAGCCTTGTTAGCGCTCTCTTCGGTGATGTCGCTATTACCCCAAAGGATAGATTTAGTTTTTTCGTAATTATCCATTTTTAGAACTCTTTTTAAGAACTTTCTGTAGAACTATTTCTTTGCGTCTATTACTTTAGGAACAATTCCAAATTCTTTTAAACACTCTCTAACTTCGCAGATGGGCAAGCCAATAACTGTACTTACAGAGCCTTTCACTTTTTCAATTAGCATTGAAGCAATGCCCTGCAGAGCATAAGCACCAGCCTTATCGTCACCCTCTCCTGAGTTTACATAAGTCCAAATCAGTTCATCATCTAAAGGTGCGAAGGTAACTTCAGTGGCACATACAAAGCTTCTGATTTTATCGTTTTGTTGAATGGTTGTACCTGTATAAACAGAGTGTGTTTTACCTTGTAACTTTTTAATCATTAAAAAGGCATTATCTCTGTTCTTAGGTTTACCTAAGATCTCTGCATTTAAAGATACGACAGTATCTGCTGCAATCACTACAGCATCAGGGTATTCTTTGGCAACAATGGAAGCTTTGAGTTTTGATAGTCTTTTTACAAGCTCTGAGGGGATCTCATCTTTAATTAGAGATTCATCTGCATGAGGGATCACTATAGAAAAAGGGATCCCTAAATAAGACAGAAATTCTTTTCTTCGAGGAGAGCCTGAAGCTAGAATTAGTTTGTTCATATTAGTCAATTTTTTCTTTATCTTCTGTATCAATAGAGAAAGTTGAACAAAGAATGTAACTAATTAAATACACAATTGGCCAGAATGCAGCTGTAATTAGAGTAGGTAGAATAAAACTTACCTCATAATAGCTTTGACCAATAATATGCTCAATCCAATAACCTAATACATTAACAATTAAGTTAATGACACCAATAATGATTGCCTGTTGCCACAGGGAGTATTTTGGAAAGTTTTTAAATTGAGTATTAATTAGATAGATCTGAGTACTAATCACAAAGGCATTGATACCTAAAGGAGCACCAGTTACTAAATCTAGAATAATGCCAACTAGCCAAGCAGTTTCGAGTCTTAGCGTAAAGTGGCTATTCATTGAAAAGAAGATCAGTACTAGTACTAGGATATCTGGTCTGTAATCAGAAACCGATGCTGGTAAGTGCACAATCTGTAATATCAATGAGATAAAGATCATTGGCACTAGAACAAACAGAAAAGATGATTTTTTCTCTTTACTAATCATTTGATCCCTCTGTGTTCTTCTTTACAGTATCATCTGGTGCTTTTTTATTATCATCTTCAGGATCTGTTTTCTTTACTTTTACAGACAAGGTCTCAATTAAAGTCTTAACCTTTTCCTGATGCAGGATAACTTTATTGTCTGTAAGCTGTTTTGCTTTGGTCTGGATATCATCATCTTCAAATGATTCGTCATTAGACCAGAACATTAGTACATAGCGCATCTTGTCTATGTCTACTAATGGTTTTGCTTTAATTGCAGCAAAAGGCTGAGAATCAGAAATACCAACAGAGGTAACCTCTGCTACAGGGTAACCTTTAGGGTAAACGCCACCGATGCCTGAGGTTAAAAGTAGGTCACCTACTTTTACATCAGCAGAACGAGGTACGTTATTGATATTGATTTCACCATGAGCTCCAGTACCAGCTGAAATAGCTCTTACAAATGATCTACTATCAATAACAGGAATAGAACAGCTAGGATCAGTAAGTAAAAGTACTCTTGAGTAAGAGTAATTTACATTCATAACCTGACCTACAAGACCTTTATCGGTAATAACTGGCATACCCTCATAAACGCTTTCCTTTGAACCGCGATTTACAATAACTCTATGAAGATATGGATCAGGATCTACGTTGATAACTTCTGCAAACAATCTCTTAGTGTTAGCTCTAACAGGAGAGTTTAATAGCTGTCTTAAAGCCTGATTTTCGTTTTCAAGATCTTTTAGCTTTAAAACATCAGCTCTTTGCATGAAGTTTTCAGTAGACAGTTTTTCGTTCTCTTTAATAAGTTCGCTATGACTCTTAAACTGAGATGACATCAGTTTACTCATAGCATGAGGAGAATCAGCAAATACCAGCACAGGGTAGAGTGCAGATTCTACATAAAATCTGAAATCTGTGAGAATTTTAGAACGAACGTCTAAAGCCATTACAGCCAATGACAAGACAAGGACAATGGCAAATCTGAAATGGGTTAGTGAATTATTCTGATCTGAATTTTTCAAATCACATCCTAGTAAAACTAAAGGATCTCCAAAGAGGAGATCCTAATTTAAATTAACTAATCGAAGATTTCGTTATCTTGAGTGTCATACATCTCAAGAGCTTTACCGCCACCGCGTGCAACGCAAGTTAGAGGATCATCTGCAATAGTTACTGGAATACCAGTTTCTTCTCTTAGCAGCTTATCTAAGTTGTGGAGTAAAGCACCACCACCTGATAACATCATACCGTGCTCTGCAATATCAGCAGCTAACTCTGGAGGTGATTTCTCAAGAGCTGTACGAACAGCAGCTACGATGCCCTTAATAGGATCTGAAAGAGCTTCTAGGATTTCGTTAGAATTTAAAGTGAATGAACGAGGTACACCTTCAACAACTGATCTACCACGAACTTCCTTCTCATGCATTTCCTGCTCAGCATAAGCAGAACCGATTTCAATCTTTACCTGCTCAGCAGTTGATTCACCGATTTCATAACGCTTGGTGTTACGAACATAATCGATGATAGCCTGATCGAAACGGTTACCACCGATTCTTACAGAGCTTGAATAAACGATACCGTTTAAAGAAATGATTGCAACTTCAGTAGTACCACCACCGATATCAACAATCATAGAGCCTTTTGCTTCTGAAACAGGAAGACCTGCACCAATAGCAGCAGCCATAGGTTCTGTGATTAAGAATACTTCACTTGCACCAGCGCCTTCTACAGACTCTCTAATTGCTCTACGCTCAACCTGAGTAGCACCACATGGAACGCATACTAATACGCGTGGGCTTGGTTTGAATGGTACGAAATGAGAACCCTGCAGAACCTTAGAGATAAAGTACTGCAACATTTTCTCTGTGTACTGGAAATCTGCAATCACACCATCTTTCATAGGTCTGATAACTTCTAGATTATCAGGGCTACGACCTAACATGGTCTTAGCAGCTCTACCTACTGCATCTACTTTGCGCTGTGCACCACCGTTTCTGTCTAAACGGACTGCAACTACAGATGGCTCATTAAGGACGATGCCTTTATTTTTGACGTAAACTAGAGTATTAGCTGTTCCTAAATCGATTGACAGGTCATTAGAGAACATGCTTCTTAATTTTTTAAACATTTATTGGATCCGATGCCGAAGTTTAATATGGCCAAATATTAACAATCTGCTTAAGATTATTTTGTGCAAAAGTATACCACACACAGCCTGTCTTTCGTTGACTGAATGCTAGTTTGACTAAAAAAAGTCTTATCTTTATCACATCTTTTACACGCAAACTTTAGCGCGCAAAATTCTAGCACTTAAGAGTTAGCACAAAATTATCTAAAAAAATAAGCAGGCATACGCCTGCTTGTTTTTAGAATGGAAGATCGTCGTCTGTTGCTCCATCAACTGTGCTTGAAGGAGATCCATACATATTAGGCTCCTTAGGCTGTTGAGGTTCAGCACTCTGAGGTGCTGCAGGAGCATATCCAGCACTCTGATATCCACCCTGTGAGAATGAATTCTGCTGAGAATATACAGGTTGCTGTGGCTGAGCAGGCTGTGCCTGATTTGTTCCATAAGGATTTGAGTTTTGTACAGGAGCACTGCCATAAGTAGACTGAGGTGCTGAAGCATTCTGTGAGCCGTACTCTGATCTGTATGACTGACCGCCCTGATAAGATTGAGATGACTGGTAAGAAGCGCTAGGAGCTGATGCACCGTCATTCTGGAATGAAGCGTTCTTGCTACCTAGCATCTGCATTTCATCAGCAACAATCTCAGTGATAGTTCTCTTAACGTTCTGCTTATCTGTATATGATCTAGTGCGTAACTTGCCTTCGATATAGATTTGTGAACCTTTGTGTAACCACTGATGTGCAATTTCAGCTAATTTTCCCCACATTACAACGCGGTGCCACTCAGCAAATTCAGTTACCTGCTGTGTGTCCATGCTGCGTCTCATTTCGTTGGTTACCATTGAAATGTTCACAACAGCAGTACCAGAACTGGTCTGTCTGTATGAAGGTTCATCTCCAAGATTACCAATAAGTATTACTTTGTTAACTCCACGAGCCATATACTTTCCTTTAAGTTTTGTATAAATAAAATCAATTTGATGGGTATTGTAAGTGAATTTTTTTAGAGCACGCAATATTTAGTGGCAAAATATGAAAAAGATCAGCACAAAATGAAGAATGTTCGAGAAAATCCTTTAAATATCATACGGTAATTTTGATAAAAAAAATTTGTTCGATCTATAAATTTACAAAAAATAATTCCCTTAGAATTGATACAATCACTCTCAAAATATTTAAGAGTTTTTGTATATGGATAAAATATCAATTCGCGGTGCCAGAACTCATAATCTTCAGAATTTAAGTCTGACAATTCCTAGAAATAAGTTAGTTGTAATTACAGGTCGTTCAGGTTCAGGTAAATCATCTTTAGCTTTTGATACCTTATATGCTGAAGGACAAAGAAGATATGTAGAGTCATTATCTTCATACGCAAGACAGTTCTTATCATTAATGGATAAGCCTGATGTAGATTCTATTGAAGGTTTATCACCTGCTATTTCTATTGAGCAAAAAGCAGCTTCTCATAACCCAAGATCAACTGTTGGTACAGTAACTGAGATTCATGATTACTTACGTTTGATGTGGGCTCGTATCGGTTTAGCTAAATGTCCTGAGCATGGAACTGTTCTAAAAGCTCAAACAGTTTCTCAAATGGTTGATGCTGTTTTACAAATGCCTGAGGGCAGTAAAATTATGATCCTCTCACCTATTGTTAGAGGTCGTAAAGGTGAGTACAAACAGTTATTTTCTGATTTAGTAAAAGATGGTTTCATAAGAGCAAGAATTGATGGAGAGGTCTGTGACTTATCTGATCCTCCAGATTTAGCTTTAAGAGAAAAGCATAATATCGATCTTATCGTAGACAGAATCAAAGTTAGAGCAGATCTAAAACAGAGACTTGCTGATTCTTTTGAAACAGCTTTGAAGTATTCAGAAGGACTGGCTGTAGCTTGTCCTATGGATGAGCATAAAAAAGAAGATGAGATCTTATTTTCATCTCATTACTCATGTCCTATCTGTGGTTACTCAATTCCAGAGTTAGAGCCAAGAGATTTCTCCTTTAACAATCCTCATGGTTCATGTCCTAAGTGTGAAGGCTTAGGAGTCATGATGATCTTAGATGAGGACAAGATCGTTCCTGATAAGAACAAGTCAGTATTTGAAGGTGCTATTTCAGGTTGGGATAGACAGAATCCATTTTTCTTCAGACAGTTAGAAGCTGTAGCTTCTTACTTTGATATTGATTTGAAAAAGCCTTATAAAGATCTTACCGATAAAGAACGTAAATACCTTTTATATGGTACAGGTAAGACTGCAATCCCTATGGAGATTGTGTACTCAGGTGGTAAGAAGTCGCGTTCAAGCGTTGAACCTTTTGAAGGTGTAATTCCAAACTTTGAAAGACGTCTGCATGAAACTGAGTCAGAATACGTTAGATATTACATCTCAAAGTTAATGAGACCACTTCCATGTCCTGAATGTCATGGCACTAGACTTAAAAAAGAGTACTGCAATGTCTTTGTAAATGGTAAGAGCTTACCTGAAATCAATGACTACTCTATTAAAGAGTGTTATGACTTTTTTGATAACCTAAAGTTATCAGAACAAGAGACAAGTATTGCAGCACGTATCTTAAAAGAGATCAAAAACCGTTTAGGTTTCCTGATAAATGTTGGTTTAGGATATCTGACTTTATCAAGATCAGCTGAAACTCTATCAGGTGGTGAGTCTCAGAGAATTAGACTAGCAAGTCAAATCGGTGCTGGCCTTACAGGTGTGATGTATGTTCTAGATGAGCCAAGTATTGGTCTGCATCAAAGAGACAATTCAAAGTTACTGATGACTTTAAAGAATTTAAGAAACATCGGTAATACTGTAATTGTAGTTGAACATGATGAAGACACCATGAGAGCTGCAGATCATATTATCGATATCGGACCTGGCGCTGGTATCAATGGCGGTAAGGTTGTAGCTGAAGGTACAGTTGAGGATATTGAGAACACCAAAGGTTCATTAACCGGTGATTATTTAGCTGGCAGAAAAAAGATAGAAATACCTAAAAAGAGAGTTAAAGCTCAAAAGAGCAAGATGCTGACTTTAAAAGGATGTAGAGGTAATAATCTAAAGAATGTTACAGCTTCATTCCCTGTAGGTTGCTTTGTAGTAGTAACTGGCGTGTCAGGTTCTGGTAAATCTACTTTAGTAAATGATACTTTAGTAAGAGTAGCTGAAAGAGAGTTAAATGGTGTAACTGCAAATGACGATCCAGCACCATACGATTCAGTAAGTGGACTTGAGAATTTTGATAAGATCATCTGTATCGATCAAAGTCCTATTGGAAGAACTCCACGTTCAAATCCAGCTACTTATGTAGGTCTGTTCTCTGATATTAGAGATTTGTTTGCTAAAACTCCTGAAGCTAGAGCTAGAGGTTATACCTCAGGTCGTTTCTCCTTTAATGTAAAAGGTGGCCGTTGCGAAGCTTGTCAGGGTGACGGCACTATTAGAGTATCAATGAACTTCTTACCAGATGTTTACGTTAAGTGTGAGCAGTGCGATGGTAAGCGTTATAACCGTGAAACTCTAGAGGTCTTATATAAAGGCAAGACTATCTCTGATGTTCTAGATATGAATGTAGAACAAGCACTAGAGTTCTTTGAGGCAGTGCCTTCAATTGCTAATAAGCTTAAGACTTTAATGCAAGTAGGACTTTCATATATTACTCTAGGACAGGCAGCAACCACCTTCTCAGGCGGTGAAGCTCAGAGAATTAAGCTATCAAAAGAGTTATCAAAGAGAGCTACAGGTAAGACACTTTATGTCTTAGATGAGCCTACTACAGGTCTGCATTTTGAAGATGTGAAGTTACTATTAGAAGTTTTATTAAAACTAAGAGATCAGGGCAATACTGTAGTTGTTATTGAACACAATCTTGATGTGATAAAGACAGCTGATTACTTAATCGACTTAGGTCCAGAAGGTGGTAGTGGTGGCGGTGAAATCATTGCCTGTGGTACTCCTGAGGAAATCAGTAAATGCGAAAAATCATTTACAGGACAATTTTTAAAACCAATCTTAGAGCGCGGATATTAGAGGAGCTTTAAATGACAGAGTTAACTGATAAAGAGTTAGAGGCAATTAAATCTTTAAATGCTGAATACAGACAGGCTATGTTCAAAAGAGTAGCTTCAGAGCAGGAAGGTTTATTTGTTTTAGTAGACAATGATGGTCCTCTTATCTTAGAAGACACTGAAGAAGATGAGAACAACAATCTCTACAGTGTTTTACCTGTTTGGTCTCATGAGAGATTAGCTACAGAGTATGCTAAGGAGAATAAATTAGAGTCTATGAAAGCTCAGTTCATTACTAAAAAAGCTTGGAATGAGAGCTGGGTTCCTATGTTTAAAGAGCAGAAAAACGTTCTTATTGGTTTTATGCCAGTAGGTGACGGTGATTTTTCTGTTGATGATCCAGTTGAAATTTAAGTATAGGCATAGGCTTAGTTTTACCATCAATAAGCTCATAAATATGACACAAAGAAAACTTTCGACAAAAACACGGTGTAATCTTTAAAAGTTGAAGTGTTTTCTTTTGTGTTTTCAAGAAGATCATCTAAACTGAAATTAGATGGACATAAAATATAATATACAGAATAAATTATAAAAATCAGGTATGCATAATGACATACCTGCAAATTTACTGATAAACCAACTTATCTTTAAATCATCTGTCTATATTGGTTTATGTAGAGTTCTTCTACATAAGCTCATGTCTTAATAGGTAATTTAAAAGGTAGGTCTGTTTTGTACAGATACTAGGAAAAAGATGCTTTGCCTGTCAAAGTTTTTTATGTGCATACTTTGCAAATTTTAAAGTTAACTGCTTAACGTACGTTGAATAGATATAACGTATTAGCAATTTACGGGATAATGCATTTTGCCTATGCAATCTTTACAAAATTTTCTAGACAAACTTGATGTCTATAGAGAGATATTCACCGAAGTAAGACTGATTGAGTTATCACAGATAATTCAAACTGGGGAAAACATATATGTTTCTTGCGCATGCAGAGATATGGATGGCATCTGCCGTACCTGCAAAAACTGTATTGCGGTCAAAGCTATTGCTGATAACAGCAAAAAGATCAAATGGGAATATATAAACTCTGAAATTCACCAAATCACCGTAACTCCTACTATTATAGATGGCAAAGAATTTGTAATTGAGTTTATTCAAAAGCTCGATGCTGATTCTCAAATCGATTCTAAAAGTAGTGAAGTTTTAGTAGATAAGCTTACTGTTTATAAAGATAAGCTCTATAAGGATGTCATTACAGGTATTTATAACCGACACTATTACGAAGACAGATTAAAAGATGTTACTGCTACAGCTGGTGTTGCTGTAATCGATGTTAATGACTTTAGATTATATAATGAAGCTTTTGGTCATCATGTAGGTGACATTATCTTACAGACTGTAGCTCAGGTTCTTTCTCACTCCTTAAACAAAAACGATGTTTTGCTACGCTACGGTGGAGATGAATTTTTAGTTGTCTTTAATAACACTGAAAAAGATGAGTTCTACCATAAATTATCTCAATTATCTGAATTAGTAAGCCGTGCTGCGGTTCCTGGTTATTCACAAATTCAGTTATCTGTTTGTATTGGCGGTGTCTTTGCTAATTCCATGTTAATGTCAGATGCTGTAACTAAAGCTGATACAGTAATGTTACAGGGCAAAGCAAATGGCAAAAATGTAGTAACAGATAATCAGGATCTTGATAGTGAAGAGAGTCAGAAACAAGAAAAGCAAAAGATCCTCTTAGTTGACGATTCTAGAATGAACCGTCATCTGTTAATGAATATCTTATCTGATAGCTATGAAATTATTGAAGCTACAGATGGTAAGCAGGCACTGGATGTCTTAGATAAGAAAAAAGGCGATATAGCTCTAATGCTCTTAGATATCGTAATGCCTGTGATGGATGGTTTTGAAGTCCTATCTTGGATGTCTTCAAATAACTTAATTGAGGATATTCCTGTCATCATGATCTCATCTGAGGATGCTAGTGATACTGTAAGAAAAGCCTTCTCTTACGGTGTATCTGATTACATCAGCAGACCATATGATGCCAAAGTCGTTTACAAACGTGTTTATAACACCATTAAGCTCTATACCAAGCAAAGACGACTTGTAGGCCTTATCTCTGAACAGATCAAAGAAAAAGAAAAGAGCAACAATATGATGATTGCTATCTTAAGTCATATTGTTGAGTTCAGAAATGGTGAGAGTGGAGCTCACGTTGTTCATATCAGGCTGTTAACAGAAAAACTCTTAGAGTGCCTAGTTAAAAAGACAGACAAGTATCAGTTAACAGCTACTGACAGAGAGCTGATCACCACAGCTTCTGCTCTACATGACATTGGTAAGATTGCGATCGATTCAAATATCTTGAATAAGCCTGGTAAGTTTACCGATGAAGAGTATGCAATTATGAAAACTCATACAGTCATCGGAGCTCAAATCCTAGAGAAACTTGAGATGTATCGCAACGAGCCTCTAGTTAAAATTGCCTGCCAGATCTGTCGTCACCACCATGAACGCTATGATGGTAAAGGCTATCCTGATGGATTAAAAGGTGATGATATCCCAATTGCAGCTCAGGTCGTATCTGTAGCTGACGTATATGATGCATTAGTAAGTAAGAGAGTCTATAAAGATTCCTTCTCTTCAGAGAAGGCTATAGAAATGATCTTTAATGGAGAATGTGGTGCGTTTAATCCAATTTTGCTAGATTGTTTGAAAGAAATTTCAAAAGATGTGTCATATAATAAGTAGATTATAAAAAACACAAGAGGAACACTTTGCTTTTTTTCACCTTTAAAAAGGCTACCATTAGAGTAGCAATGTTTCTTCTTTCAGTTTCTTTGATTACAGGATGTTTCTGCCAGCGCCAAGATCATAATAAATCTGTGTCTGACGATTCCTTGCCTACCATCGTGGTTGGTATTGATAACTATGAACCATTCTCTTTTAAAGATGAAGAAGGAAATATTATCGGCATCGATGTCGAGCTAGCTAAAGAAGCTTTTCATCGTTTAAATTACAAGCCTGTATTTCAATTCATTGATTGGTCTAAAAAGAAAGAGATCCTAGACAGTAAGCAAATTGACTGTATTTGGAGTTCTTTCACTATGACCGGACGTGAAGATCAATACCTCTGGGCAGGTCCTTACCTATACAGCCAACACGTGGTTATGGTTCCAAAGAACAGTCCTATCCATTCATTAAAAGATTTAAATGGAAAGATAGTTGGTGTTCAAAGTACTACTAAACCTGAAGATATCTTATTAAGTGGTGGTAAAAATATACCTAAGGTAAAAGAGCTTATTGTATTCCCTACAAAGAGTGAAACTGTAGCTTCTTTAAGAGAAGGTGGAGTTGAAGCTGTAGCAGGACATATTACAGCCTTATACCGCTACACCGTTCAAGAGAATTTTAGATTCTTATCAGAAGCTCTAGAAGAAGTTAGATTAGGTATAGCATTTCCAAAATCAGGCGATCCAAAGTTAGTAGATGCATTAACTAAGACCTTAGAAGATATGAAAAATGAAGGTGTAGTTGATGAAGTTGTTGAAAAGTATGGATTGGATCCTAAGCCTCTAGTTTGGGGAAAGTAAATTATAAATTTGCTTTGCAGAAGTATATGAACTTTATAAAGACAAAATTCTTTTTTTCTTTTGTGTTTTTAGTGTCTGCTCTGTTAGCTTTAGGAGCAGTTTATTGGTTTGGTACACAAAACGATTTAAAAGCTATTCAAATTCTGGCAGATAGAAATATCTCTTTCCTACAATCAAGCTGTTCTAGATACGAGCATTTCGTTTTAGGCAGTGATACTAAAGACTTACTCTCTTTAAGAGAAAAGGCTTTAGTATTGAGAAAGTACAGTTCTAGAAATCCTGACAATTTAGATGTAAAAGTTTTTGATGAATTATGGCGAAATTATGAACCACCACTAAGTTCACACTTTTAAAGCAGGTGTAAACA
>OMZC01000059.1 GCA_900315395.1 uncultured Gammaproteobacteria bacterium | reverse complement strand
TAAAGATAAAGCCAGGCTTCGATCTTGAATACATAAAGGCAGTACGTAATGAATTAATTAAAAGCATTCACCTCCTATTGGTCTTCAAAACATGAGAGTAGAAATCAGGTAGCTTGGGAAAGAGCCTTTGCACAACGTCTTTTAAGACTAAGAGTTACTAACGTAAAGAAAGCTACTCAGGTAAAAAACACTGCAGTACAGAAAGATGCAACTGTAAATACAAATAACTCTGTGCTGAATAGTTCTTTACTGAATAGCTCTGTGCCGAATAATTCTCAAACAGAACAAAAACAAAACTCAACTGAACGTGAGCAAGTTCAGAATGATTTAGCTTCACTTTTCAAATAAGTAAGCTTACTTATTTAAAGCGATTTATATTTGCCTTTCATTGTGATTAACATCACATTCGATGCTATAATCCAAAAACTACTTTTTGAACTAATATTCTGATTTTGGAGACAAAAATATGCAAATCTCATTTAACAATAAAACTTTAAACTTAGATACTCCAAAAATCATGGGTATTTTAAATGTCACCCCTGATTCATTCTCAGATGGTGGCAGATGGAACACTCTTGATAGAGCTCTAGCTCATGCTGAGCAGATGGTAAAAGAAGGCGCTACCATTATTGATATTGGTGGTGAGTCCACAAGACCTGGTGCTACCCCAGTACCTTTAGATGAAGAATTATCAAGAGTAATACCTGCGGTTGAAAAGATCTCAAAAGCACTTGATGTCATGATTTCAATTGACACTTCACAGCCTAAAGTTATGGAAGAGGCTGTAAAAGCTGGCGCTCATATTTGGAATGATATCAGAGCTTTAAGATTAGATGGTGCCTTAGAGATGGCAGCAAAATTACAATGTCCTGTGATCTTAATGCATATGCAGGGTGATCCTAAGACCATGCAGGTAGATCCACATTATGAGGACGTTGTAAAAGAGGTTGAAAAATTTCTTTTAGATAGAGTTGAAGATGCAATCAAAGCTGGCATAAAAAAAGAAAACATCATTCTTGATTTAGGCTTTGGTTTTGGCAAATCAGCAAAGCACAACTATCAGCTTCTAGATCATATGCAGCACTTTGTTGATTTAGGTTACCCTGTACTTTCAGCTTTATCACGTAAATCTATGATTAAAGCTGCCTGCAACATTGAAAAAGCTGATGAAAGAATTGTAGGCTCTGTAGCTGGTGCTCTTTTAAGTATCGAACGTGGTGCTCAGATGGTTAGAGTTCACGATGTAAAAGAAACTAAAGAAGCCTTTGATGTCTACAAAGCTTTATTAGAATCAAGAGATTAACTTAATGCTGTTAGTTTTTCTGTCATGTATAGCAAGTGCTGTAATTTCAGCACTTTTATGCATTATTATTGGTCCAAAACTCATAAGACGTTATTCAAAGCCTCTGTCTTTAATTGCTGTGGGCTTTTTAATCACGCTTGCTGTGACCCATATTATTCCTGAGGCCATGGAAGAGAGCGATCCACATAAGATCGGTATGGTAATTTTATTTGCCATTCTCTTTTTAACCTTCTTTGAGATGTTTTTCTTATCAGGAAATAAAGGTAAGGTAGACTGCTGCGGTCATAGCCACTCTATGGCTAATGGCTCATTTGGCATTCTCTTTGGATCAGGTCTGCATAACTTCTGCGATGGTATGGTAATCGCAAGTGCATATCTTACTAATCCTGCTTTAGGCTTTGCTGTAACCATTGCTGTTCTATCTCATGAGATAGCTCATGAGTTAGGTGACTATGCCATCATGCTTGATTTAGGCATGAGCACAAAAAGAGCTTTTATCGTCAACACTGTAGCTTTATTTGGCTGTCTGTCAGGCGGTATTATTGGTTACTTTATCTTATCTACAGTAAAAGAGCTGATACCTTATGCTTTAGCATTATCAGGTGCAAGTTTTATTTATGTTTCTCTGTCTGATCTTTTACCAAGACTTAGAAATTGTGAGAATAAGAAAAAGGTATCTTTAAGATTCTTTTTTATATTAGTAGGTGTGATCCTGTCGTTGCTAATTGCAGGACATGACTAGAATAACGCAAACATACGTTAAGATAATTCAATGGAGCCATTAGGCTCCATTTTAGTTTTATTTGACTTTAGGACCGTTTGAGATCTTTGAAAAGTCAAAGAGTTCTTTATCTAATAAATGAGATGGAACGACGTTTTTGATTGCTTTAAAGACAATATCAGCACGCTTAGGGAACTGCTTATCCCATGAACGTATCATCTTATTCATATTAGCTCTCTGCTGATCCTCACCCCAACCGCATAAGCCCTTTGGTAAGATTGGATACTCTTTAATCTTTGAGATTGAAATGATGTCTCTTTCTCTGCAATAAATCAAAGGTCTGATCACAGTAAGATCATCCTTATCATTTCTTAAGATTGGAGGCATTGCCTTCATGGTGCCTGAATAGAACAGGTTCAAAAAGAAAGTAGCCAAACAGTCATCCTTATGATGACCTAAAGCTAATTTATTAGCACCAATTTCACGAGCAAAAGAATATAAGAAACCACGACGCAGACGTGAGCACATTGAGCAGTAAGGCTTACCCTCTTCTACTTTCTCTTTGCACAGTTCATAGACAGGTCTTTGTATCATGTAATATGGAAGGCCTACCTTTTTTAGGTGCTCTTCTAGCATGTATTCAGGTGCATTTGGGAAACCTGAATCAATATGTACAGGAATGATAGTAAAGTTAATTGGAGCTGATCTCTTCAATGAGAGTAAGACATCTAATAGAAAATAGCTGTCTTTACCGCCAGACATACAAACTAAGATCTTGTCATTCTCTTCAATCATACCGTAGTCACCTATGGCATGACCTACTTTACGACGAAGTCTCTTAAAGAGTTTGTCGGCTTTATACTTTTCCTGTTTATCTTCAATATTGAAGTAAGGACTTACACTGCGAGCGTAAGCATCTGCCCTTTCTGTCAGATTCTGATCGTTTTGCATAGTTATTATTTCTTAATAGCTTTTTGAAGGATTAGCTGTAGGTACGTTTCTAATTACAGCCTTTGGAGTAATTACAACCACATCGCAGCTTAAATTGTCAGATACTCTTTCACAGATATTACCAATTAAAGCAGAAGCAATACCTTTACGTGCTGAAGTACCGATGAATAAAGCTGTTGGGTTGAGTTTCTTGCACTCATCATAAATCACATCATCAAGATTACCCTCACCAATGTGGCAATCATTAGGTGAGATCTTATGACGAGCAGCAAAAGATAGAGCTCTCTTGCAGCCTTCCTTTAGAGCATTGTCATACACGCTGTCTGGTGTATACCCCGGAAGATCTACTGCTACAGGAGGAATAATAGGAGTAATAGCGTTAATTAGAGAGATCTTACAACCTGTAAATAATGAAAGTCTTTGAGCTTCTCTTAATAAGCGCAAATTGGTAAGTCTTAACATCTCGTCATCAGGATCTGATAAATCTACTGCAACAGCAATAGTGCCAGATGGAGTCCACAGATGATCTTTGGCAATACATACAGGGACAGCTGAGTGACGCAACATCTGCCAGTCTAATGGAGTTGAAATAACTGAATCTAAAAGACCGTGAATTTCAGCGGTCTTAATCAAGATATCACAGCAGTTTTCTTTAGCTATCTCAACTAAGTCCTTACCCACTTCTTTTGAAAAGATAACTTTAGTTTCAATCTTAACGCCCATAGCGTTGATGGCCAGATATGCTTTTAACCAGCGTTCCTGTTTTTTCTTATAGTCTTCTTCAAACTGTGCTTTATCTACAGCTAAAAAGCTAGTTAAGTTCCATGGTTCTTGAGCAACAGGCAGAACAGCAATGATCTTTACATCATCATGTCTGTTCTCTTTCTTGTTATGAGCCATTGCGTAGTTGTATAAAGCAATACCTCTTTCAAGCGCAGGCTGACGCAGCTGCTTTCTTTCGATAACTACAAGAATATTGCGTAAATTTCCCATGGTCAGCTCCAATACTAATAATCTTTACACGTCTTTATGACTTTATAAAACGTTTAGCGTTGAGAGCAATAGTTCTCAATCTTACGATTTAACTTGCGCCAAGACGCTTTTACTTTTCTAATATAACGATTATGGATTTCAGGATTTACTGAATAGTGGTAATGGTAGTTACCCACACCACGCCAAATCTTACCATCAGCCTTTTCAATCTCACGTCTTAAAAGATAGCCCATAGCCCACATATTATGGCAAGGCTTGCTTCTAATATCGTTTTTTGAAAGATCAAACTGTCTTAATTCTTTTAAACGCACATCGTTGATCTGAGCAGGACCGCAGTCTTGGGTACCATTGGTGTTGGTCTTACAGGTACCGTTAATAGGGCCACGCTCGACATCTAACATGGCATACATCAGTTCTTCTGGAAGATTAAACTGATAAGCAGTCCAGGCAATACACTTTCTTAAATCTTTGTATTTACTCATTGGACCTGTGCTGTAAGCTACATCTCTCCAGTGTTTTGCCTGACCGTGACATTGCATCTGTGTTGCATTTACAGACAATGGCAAAAGCAATAACAAAGAGATAATTAAAGACTTAAACATTTTTGTACTTTTCTTTTGTCTTTATAAACGTAACTTAAACGAAAGTTTGTTACTTAGCTCCATCCTGTTTTATAGCTCTTACAGCTTCTACAAGATTATTCTCAACTTCGCTTAAATTGATTCCGTCAAATTTGGCAACCTGTGCCTGAGGATTTGGCTTTGGTACCTCATGCACATTTGGAAACACATACCCTTGTGTATTGGTATAGCTTTTTATTCTTACAGCATAAATCACAGTGTTAATTGCAGTGCCGTTACGCTCTAGTTTTACAGGTGACAGCGTAAATACCAATGGGGTGTCGTTGTTCTCTAAAGACACTGCCATTTTGGTAGATACAGCACCTAAGCCCTGCTTAATTAAAAGCTCTGATGGAGATGCGGTAACCTCTGCTGAAAAGCCCTGATTCTCGCAACGAACCGAGGCGATATTCCAAGGTATACCTTCAAGATCATAGAATCTTACGATAGCTCCACCGTAATCAGGAACACCTACTGTAGCCTCAGGAGTGTAAATTGAAGAAATTCTGACAATACCAGCTGAATCGTCACCTGGTACAAATGGAGCAGACTCAATTTCTACATTCTCTGTAAAAGGCACATAAGCACTGTTATCTTGAGTTCTTTCTTCGTTTAATTGTTCTAAGGTTCTAAATTTGGTAAGAGTGTCAGGTAATTCTGGAGGAGGTGCAGGCAAAGTAATTGCCATAGACATCGCAGAATACAGCGATGCTAATAACACTGCAGATTTAGTTACATTAAACAACATACAACCTACGCTATACCAACTGTGTCAGTTAACTTATTCATAAACTAAACTAGAACATCATCAACTAAACTAAAACAATTAAACGAAATTAAGAACTCACTAAAGCTCTGTAAAAGTACCAAAGCTATACTTTATTCAACCTAGTATTGTACTCATTACAGTTGCAAAAATCACTTTTTCTTAACTTTTGAAACTAATCTTTCTAACTGTTTGCATTCATCTTCATTTTTAAGATTGCAGGCATACTGATACATAACAGCTGCTTTTTCTACATTCTGATTTGTACCATCACCTAGTTCAAACATGAAACCTAAGTTTCTACAAGCTTCAGCTACATTGGCACTGCAAGCTTTTTTATAGTATGAAAAAGCGGTCTTTGAGTCTTGCTTTACGCCATCGCCAACAACGTAACGGTCTGCAAGTCTCATGCAATCAGTACCTGAATTTAAAGCACATGCTTTATCAAAATAAGCTAAAGCCTGAGAGTTGCTCTGAGTTACACCAATACCGTTCTGAAATAAAACCGCAGCTTTTGAACACTCTTTGGCATCCTTTGCTAAACACTTTACGATGTGAGCTTTTATAGCCTCGTTTAATGAAGACTGAGTCTCTTTACTGTCTTCTGCCATCGCAAATTGAGAACAGCAAAAAGCCGTAAGCACAGTGACTACTGCAAAATTCAGTAACTTTTTTTCTAAATTATTCTTACCTAACTTATTCTTACCAAAATACTTATTCTTACCTAGTAACTTATCAAAGGCTTTCATATATCGTGTCTCTTTATTTTTGTCTATTTATTGCTTACTGTTTTTATTATTGCTGTTTTTTACTTACTGTTTTTAGTCATTTTTTCATCTAATAGCTTCAGGTTCTTACAACCTTCTTCATTACCTAAAGAGCATGATTTTTCAAGTAGAGCTTTAGCTGTAGCGTAGTTTTTGTTAACACCAAAACCGTCTTCATAGAGTTTGCCTAAAAGCAGGCAACCAAAACCTTCACCACCGTCACATGACTTCTTAAAGTAAGTTGCAGCATTATCTAAATCACGTCTTACACCAAGACCTTTTGCATGCATAGAACCTAAAACTGCACAAGCATACATATCACCGCCTTCGCAGGCTTTAGTTACATAGTAACTTGCTTGATTAGAATTAGCTTTTACACCTTTACCTGTAAGGTAAACTTCACCTAAAAGTGAGCAGGCATCAACTACACCGCCTTCACAGGCTTTCTCTATGAGTTTTACTCCAGAGAACGCATCTTTAGTTACACCGTCTCCGTCCATATAAAGAGTACCTACAATGTAACAGTTCTCAAGATCACCTTCGTTGCAGCTTTTCTGCAGTGCCGCTACATCGTTGTCTTTTGCAAGAACTGATGTTGACAATGAGCATAAAGCCATACCTGTCAGAGCTACTAGAGCTAATTTCTTAATCATTTTTAATCCCAATTCGTTATCGTAATTCTTTATTTAAGGTATACAAAGTGAACTTATTTGTACTTTGTTACCCCGTGTTATTTAATGTATCTGAATGATTTGGTACCTGTTTTCTAAGTTACAAGACACAACTTTGTTTCACCTATGCTTTCACCTAGACTGTCACCTAAATTTTCATCTAAAAAGCCATTATAAAATAAAAGCGCAAACCACCTCAAAAAGAGTGCTCACAATTTACGCAAAAGGAGCCACTTTTAATGAAAGATTTAATGAAACTTTAATGAAAAGTTTGATGACTAAAAGACGCTTTAATAGTAAAATATTAAGATTAAATTTTTCGTACCAAATAATTTGAGGAATTACAGATGAGCGTTTTAGTTCTAGGACACAAGAATCCAGATACAGACTCAATCGTTGCAGCTCTTTCATATGCACACGTTTTAAAGGCACGCGGTATTGATGCCGAAGCAGCAGCTCAGGGCGAACCAGCTCCTGAGACCGAGTTCGTTTTAAAGAAGTTCAATTTAAAGGCTCCTAAGGTTATCTCATCAGTTGCTGATAAAGAAGTTTACTTAGTAGACTATTCAGATCTAGCTCAGGCTCCTGAAGATTTCTCAAAGGCAAAGCTTTTAGGTATCGTTGATCACCACAAGTTAGGTGACGTAACCTCAGATACTCCATTAGAGTGCTGGATCCAGCCTTACGGCTGTGCAAACACCATCGTTAAGATGGTTGCTGACTACTACAATGTAGCAATTCCTGCTGATTTAGCTGGTGCAATGTTATGCGCTATCTTATCAGACACCGTTTTATTCAAGAGCCCAACCTGCACTGAGTTCGATAAGAAAGCAGCTGCTGAGTTAGCTAAGATTGCATCAGTTGCTGATACTGAGTCTTTAGGCATGGATATGTTCAAGGCTAAGTCAAATCTTGATGCATCTCCACGTGATTTAATCTTCCGTGACTTCAAAGACTTCGATATGGGTGGCAAGAAGATCGGTATCGGTCAGTTAGAGTTAATTTCTCTATCAATGGTAACCCCTGAGTTAAAGAAGGCTTTACAGAACGAGCTAAATGCAGTTAAGGCTGAAGGTCGTCACAGCGCTATCTTAGTTCTAACTGACATCATGAAAGAAGGTTCAGAGTTATTAGTATCTTCAGATGATGAGAACAAAGTTATCGAAGCTTTAGGTACTAAGAAAGCTGACGTAATGTGGATGCCAGGTGTAATGAGCCGTAAGAAGCAGGTTGTTCCACCACTGCAGGGTGCATTCAAGGCCTAATTACTTTTCTAATTGCAAAAAGCCAGGTTTATACCTGGCTTTTGGCTATCGAGAATTAAACCTATAAGAGAATTTAATGCAGCAGAACACTCCTAAAATTGGTCTAGTTTCCCTAGGCTGTGCCAAAAATCTTGTTGACTCTCAAAGATTAACCTCTGTGCTTGTAGCTATGGGCTACAAAATCGAAAACGAATACAGCAAATGCGATGTAGTTGTAGTTAATACCTGTGGTTTTATCGGCCCTGCAGTTGAGGAATCCATGCAGGCTATTGGTGAAGCTCTAAACTATGCGCGTAAAGTTATCGTTACAGGTTGTCTTGGTGCTAGAGCTAAACTTGTAATGGATAGATATCCACAAGTTGCAGCTGTTTATGGTCCTGGTATGAGAGCTACAGTTATTCGCGGTATTGTTTCATTAGTTGGTAAACCTAGTGAATCAGATCGTCAGAATGTTGGTGCTTCAGGTATTCTGCTCACTCCTCCTCATTATGCCTATCTTAAGATTGCTGAAGGCTGCAGACATCACTGCTCTTTCTGTATCATTCCATCACTGCGTGGACCATTACGTTCTAGAAAAGTCGATTCAATTTTAAAAGAATCTGAGGATTTGGTTCGTCGTGGCGTCAAAGAGCTTTTGGTTATTGCCCAAGACAGCTCTGACTACGGTATGGATCTTAAGAACAAGACCTCTCTATCATCACTTCTGCGTAAGTTAGGTCAATTCAAACGTTGGGTTAGAGTTCACTATGTCTACCCATCAGATGAAGCTAACAGAGTGGTGGATTTAATGGCTGAAGGTTTGGTATTACCTTATTTAGATGTTCCTTTCCAACACGTAAATCCAACCATTTTACGAGCTATGAAGCGTCCTGGTAATATTGACAAGACTCTGCGCCTAATTGAAAACTGGCGTGCTGTTTGCCCTGATATTGCCATCAGATCTACTTTTATTGCAGGTTTCCCTGGTGAAACAGAAGCTCAGTTCAATGAGCTTTTAGACTTCATTAAAGAAGCTAAATTAGATCGTGTAGGATGTTTCCCTTACTCTGATGTTGAAGGTGCAGCTGCTAACGACTACTTAAATCCAGTCGATGAAGAATTAAGAGAGCATCGAGCAGCTCTTCTAATGGAGACTCAGGCAAAAATCTCTTATGAGAAACTCGAAAAGAGAGTTGGCAAAGAGTATCAGGTTCTAATTGACTACGTTTCAGATGATGGCGTGGCAGTTGGTCGTTCAAAGTACGAATCACCTGATATTGATGGCGTAATTTCAATTCCAAACACCAAAGGTGTTGAAGTAGGCGATCTTGTAAAAGCTAAGATCGTTTCCCATGATGAACACGATATGGAAGCAGAGCTAGTCTCAAAGACAGACGGCGCTATTTCCTTTATTAAGAATTAAAGAAAGTCATTTAAGAGGTACAAATGATGGCTACTCACTACAGACCTTTTGCCCCACTAGTTGAGAGAATTAAACAGGACGGCAAATGCTTAGAAGGTGGTATTCTGAAAGTTGACAGTTTTATCAACCATCAGATCGATCCTACATTGCTTCAATCAATGTCAATTGAGTTTGTACGCAGATTTGCAAACAAAGAGATCAATAAGATCTTAACCATCGAAGCATCAGGTATTGCTCCTGCTATCATGGTAGGTTTCCTTTTAAATGTTCCTGTGGTTTTTGCTAAAAAGAAAAAGCCTTCAACCATGGACAACATGTTAACCACTGAAGTTTTCTCTTTTACTAAGAACAGAGCTTACACTGTTTGTTGCTCAAAGGATTTCTTAGGCAAAGGTGACAAGGTTCTTTTCATTGATGACTTCTTAGCTAACGGTAATGCAGCAAAAGGCATTATTGATTTAGTAAAGCAGGCTGGTGCTGAATTATCAGGCATGGGCTTTATCGTTGAAAAGTCATTCCAGCACGGTGGTGACTTCTTAAGAGAGAGTGGCTATCAGGTTGAGTCTTTAGCTATTATCGACAGCTTGGATAATTGCAAGATCACTTTCAAAGAATAAATAAGTGATCCTCTGTTTAAAACTTCGATTTAGATAAAAGAGATTAGATAAAAGAGATTAAATAAAATGTCTGATAATACAAAAGAAGCTCCATTTGCTGAACAAAAATCTGAGCTTATCTATAAGCTAGAAGACAGACCTCCTGTAAAAGAGGCTTTGTTTGCTGCTTTTCAGCATCTATTGGCAATCTTTGTGGCAATCATTACTCCT
The DNA here is from genome assembly GCA_900315395.1 of uncultured Gammaproteobacteria bacterium. GTDB lineage: Bacteria > Pseudomonadota > Gammaproteobacteria > Enterobacterales > Succinivibrionaceae > Succinivibrio. The sequence goes on along the minus strand of OMZC01000059.1, from coordinate 14,488 downwards.
CCACTCATTATTGCTGGCGCTTTAAAATTAGACCTCGAAACCACAAGCTATCTGATTTCCATGTCACTACTTGCATCTGGTATCTCCACCTTTATTCAGTGCAGACGTGTAGGTCCTATAGGTTGCGGTCTGCTTTGTATTCAGGGTACCTCCTTCTCTTTTATCTCACCTATTATTGGTGCTGGTTTAAACGGTGGCTTGGCAGCTATCTTTGGAGCTGTGATCTCAGGCTCTGTAGTTGAGATGTTCATCAGCAGGATCTTACGTTACACCAGAAAGATCATCACACCATTAGTATCAGGTATCGTAGTAACTTTAATTGGCTTAAGCTTAATTAAAGTTGGTGTGATTTCCTGTGGTGGTGGCTTTGGCGCTAAAGCTGATGGAACCTTTGGTTCTATGGAGAATTTAGGTCTGGCAGCTTTAGTTATTATCAGCATCTTAATCTTTAACAGAAGTTCAAACAGATACTTAAGAATGAGCTCTATCGTTTTAGGTCTTATCATTGGCTTTGTTGTAGCTTACTTCTTAGGTAGAGTAGATTTTGGTCAAATCCAAAGTTATGGAGGCTTTAACGTTCCAACACCATTTAAGTATGGTTTGGTATTTGATCCTGCTGCTATCATTGGTTTAGGTGTGGTTTACCTTATCACCGCTATTGAAGCTTACGGTGATATCACTGCAAACTCTTTGATTTCAGGTCAACCTATTGAAGGTGAGAAGTTCCAGAAACGCTCATCAGGAGGTATCTTAGCTGACGGCTTTAACTCTATGTTAGCTGGTTGCTTAAACTCTTTCCCTAACTCAATCTTTGCTCAAAACAACGGCATGATCCAGTTAACTGGTGTTGCTTCTCGCTATGTAGGTTACTTTATTGCCCTGTTCTTAGTAGTACTTGGCATGTTCCCTGCTGTAGGTAAAGTCTTTGCTCTAATTCCTGATCCTGTTTTAGGTGGTGCTACCCTGTTAATGTTCGGAACAGTAGCAGCTGCTGGCATCAGAATTATTTCAACTCAAAAAATGAACCGTAAAGCTATCTTAGTTATGGCTTTGAGCTTCTCTTTTGGTTTATCAGTTGAACTTGTACCAGAGATTTTAAGTAAGTTCCCTCAGGAGATTTCTACTCTATTCTCATCAGGTATTACTACAGGCGGTATTGTAGCTATTCTGTCAAATATGCTCATTAGGATTAAGGAATAGTATTTATTTTGTATTCCTAAAAGACGGCACCATTCGGTGCCGTTTCTTTTATTGATATGTGCCAGTGTATTTGGAGATTACATCTGAACTTCAAAGTTTTACATATTCAGCAAAAGATGTTGCAAGGCTTAGTTTTTCTAATAGCATCTTTATCTTTGAGTAACTTTTCTCTACAAAAACATAATAGTCTAAATTCTTTTTTGCAATGACAAAAAGAGCATTCTCATACTCTGGTGATACAAAGTAAGGTATATTCTCTCTATCAGCCTTTAGGATCAGACTTTGAGCTCTCTTATTATAGATAACCGAGAACACGATCTTATGAGCGCAAATAACATCTTCTAACGAATTCTTTGCACAGTGAGCAACGATGTTTGTATTTAAGTACAGATCATTGCTACCATCATGTGATGGCTCTTCAAAAAAGATGGATTTAGCTCTGTCTGAAAAGACTATACCTGTATATTCACAATCCTGAATTACGACTTCTCGTTTTGATAATAACTTTAAGGCAAAACAGTCAAACAGCTCTAATTTTGGCAAGCCAAAATTTGATAAGAAATCATGCTCAGAATAAGACATAGCAATGTGAAAAAAGGATAAATCAGTTTTGAAATAAAGGAGAAATTTAAGATACTCAGGCATGCGCCTGAGTATTAAAGACTAATCCTCAACAGGGATTTCAAAAGGTTGAGAAGGTACATTAAAGCATTGAGCTTTATTGCGTAGAGCTGCATCTAAAAGAGTAATTGCAAGCATAGCTTCAGCAATAGGCACTGCTCTAATACCCACACAAGGATCATGACGACCTTTAGTTACAATCGAGCAAACCTTACCCTCTTTATCGATAGTATTACCTGGTACAAGGATACTTGAGGTTGGCTTTAAAGCTATCTTAACAATGATCTCCTGACCTGAGCTAATACCGCCTAAAATGCCACCAGAATGGTTTGAGGTGAACTTCTCAGGGGTAAGTTCATCACGAGCCTCTGATCCCCTCATTTTAGCCATTTCAAAGCCATCACCAATCTCTACACCTTTAACGGCGTTAATGCCCATCATAGCTGAGGCAATTTGAGCATCGAGACGATTGAAAACAGGATCACCTAGACCTGCCTTGACGCCATGAGCTCTTACCTGCACCACAGCACCTACAGAATCACCTGTTGTTGCTAAATCTTTAAATAAAGCTTTTAAAGCATCAATCTTTGATAAATCAGAGAAGTTAAACTCATTTTCTAGTGCTGTTTTAGCATCATAGATATCAGTTGAAACTTCACCTATGGCAGTTACGCAACCATCTACTGTGATATTAAAAAGTTTCTTTAAAACTTTTTTAGCTACAGCACCTGCTGCTACTCTCATAGCTGTTTCACGTGCTGAAGCTCTACCACCGCCACGATAATCACGAATACCGTATTTTGATAAATAGGTGTAATCAGCATGACCTGGTCTGAATGAATTCATAATAGCTGAATAATCGCCAGATCTCTGAGAGGTGTTCTCAATGATAAGACCAATAGGAGTACCAGTTGTCTTACCTTCGAATACACCTGAAATAATCTTTACTTTGTCAGCTTCATTACGTGGAGTGCCATAGCGTGTAGAGCCAGGACGACGTCTATCAAGATCAGGCTGAATATCAGACTCATCTAACTCAATTAAAGGAGGCACACCATCAATAATAGCAGCTAAAGCCAAACCATGGCTCTCACCGCAGGTAGTAACTCTAAACAGCTCACCAAAGGTATTAGCGCTCATTGTTTACTACCTCAGCTGCTGCTTTTGCAAAAACTTCATGATAAGTCTTTAACTGTTCTTTTGATAAGATAAAGACACCTGTACCACCACGCTTTAAGTCAACAAAGTGGAATGGAACTGTTGGGAAGAGATCAACTAGATGCTCTTCAGAATTACCAACTTCCATGATCAGGATACCGTCATCATTCAGGAAGTCAGCAGCATCTGCCAAAATTCTCTTAGCGCAATCTAAGCCGTCATCACCAGAGCCTAATGCAAGATCTGGTTCACGGTTAAACTCCTCTGGCATAGTAGCTAAATCATAGCTATCTACATAAGGAGGATTTGCTACGATAAGATCATACTTATCGCCTTCAGGTAGGTTATTGAATAAATCAGACTTAATAGGAGTTACTACATTCTCAAGACCGTACCCCTGAATATTGATATTAGCAACATCTAAAGCTTCATCTGAAATATCTACAGCATCAACCTCAACATCACCGTCAAAGTGAAGAGCAATTGCAATGGCGATGCATGCAGAACCTGTGCACATATCAAGTACTCTTTCAGGGCTTCTCTCAAGATATGGATCAAAACCATTCTCGATTAACTCTGCAATAGGAGATCTTGGGATGATGACTCTGTCATCAACATAGAATTCTTTACCGCAGAAGAATGCTCTGTGAGTCAGGTATGGAGTAGGAATTCTCTCTAAAATTCTCTGTACAGCAATCTTAGCAATGATTACTCTCTCACTCTTAGTTAACTTTGAGTTTAAGGTTGAATCATCACATGGTGGCTGAAGATGCATTACAGCCTGGACAATTTCCAAAGCTTCATCCCAATAGTTGTCTGTACCATGACCTACAAAGATAGAGTGGCTTGAAAAACAGGATACAAGATAACGTACTACGTCTTGTACTGTTGATAATTCGTTAACGATTGAATCTTGGATCTGTTCTGCGTTTGGAAGCTCATCTAACATAGCATGAATGTTAGAGATCTCTGCATTATTCTGAAGTTTCGACATATAACCTTTGCGAAATTGAAAAACATACACTTCAAAGAAGCTTATGCATTATAGCATAGTGAAATTTCAAAGCTGTGTATTTGAAAAACACCTGAAAATTGCATAAAAAAAGGACGTTTTTTAAACATCCTCTTTTCAAGAGCTAAAATTAAGCTCAAAAGTTTTTAAAAGCTAGCTTAAAACTAATGGTATTGCTCAACCTCTAGTTTAGTAGACATAGCTGTAGCTTCTTCATTGATCTCTTTGCAGATCTTTTTAGAAGCTTCATCCATCTTTACTTTTACCACTACTCTGCCTGCGTCAAATTCAAAGACACCCTGACCCTCGATTGAAAACTGACCTTTGAAAAAGGCTACAACATATTTTGCAATCTGCTTTGGAGCATAGTTTTTAAAAACTCTCATTTATAACTGTCCTTATTTCATATCACCGTCTGCTGTATAACGATGTAAATTTTTATCTTTATTATTATTTTTGTTAACTCTTTTAATCTTAGGTTAAAAACTTTAAGAATTCATTGATCTAGTTAGAAAATTTTCTCATTTACGCAACATTATCAACAAAGTGTGACAACTGTTGACAAAAACAAAGTTGAATTATCAAAACTCGAATTTGTCATTAATGAAACAAAGTAACAGTGCAAATAATCTGCGTCTTTAGTCAAAAATTACATCATCAAAAGCAGGACTTATAAACCTTTTGTACTTTCCTCTTACATAGTCATAATCAATTATCAATGCACAGCCTGTAGAAAACCTTGGTGGGAAATTAAGCTTGCCGTTATATTCATAAGCTAATAACTCCACTAAAGGTAAGTGAGATACCAAAAGCACGGTATCCTCATCATCACAGGTCTCATCGATATAGGAAATGATCTTTGTAGGATTTCCTGATGGGGTAAGTTCGCTCAAATGCTCTTTAGTTCCTTCAAAACCTAATTGCTGACAAACAATGTTGGCTGTCTGCTCTGCTCTAGTTTTAGGTGAGCAAAAGCACCTGGTGATTTTTAAAATCTTTGATAACTTCTGTCCTGTAGCTACAGCTTCTTTCATACCCTGAGATGACAACACTCTGTCACAGTTTGAAAGAGTAGCCTCACCATGTCTTAAAATCACAATTCTCATACCAGTACTATTCCAACATTATTCTCAATCTGATTCTATAAACTGCCTTCATAACATTTTCTTCTTAACTCAAACTTAAGTTAACTTATTTATGCGTGATTGAAAGCTAGTCTTAAAACTTCATAGAGAAAACAAATTTTTAGTTCATGTATAATATTAGCACTGAACAATTAGGACTGACATATGGACTATAGATATCTGAAAAATATTAGAAATCTAAATGCTTTCTTCAGAGGAGCTTCCTCATCTGAAATAAAGTCTATTTTAGAAAAGTTAACAGCTCTATATGAAAATGTTAAATCTCAAGAAGAAGCTAAATTAAAAGAACAACAGGAAAGAGAAGCTTTTCTTTCTGGTCTTTTAAATAGTCTTGACAGTCACAACTACACTATTGATGATCTAGCTGCGCTAAAGGGACTTAAAACCAACAAGGCCAAGATGAAACCAAGATATGAATATGTTGATCTTAATGGTGAAACACAATACTGGTCAGGTCAAGGCAAGATCCCTACAGAAATGAAAAAGGTAATGGATCGTGACGGCATTACCGACAAGAAACATTACCTAATTCCTGATGAAGAGGATTAACCCCTTCATCGCTATAAATCTAATTACCTTAATTATTTAACAATGATGGAATCATTGATCTCATGTAAGGTCTTTACAGGATCATCTGACTTGGTAATAGGACGACCAATTACTAAATAATCTGAACCTGCTGCAATAGCCTCATTTGGAGTCATTACACGCTTCTGATCACCTAAAGCAGCACCTGCTGGGCGAATACCTGGGGTTACGCACATAAATGGAATACCCATATACTGCTTAATCAGGCTTACCTCTTGAGCTGATGAAACCACACCATCAAGACCACATTCTTTAACTAATTTAGCTAACTGTAAGACCTGAGTTTTTGGAGAATTGTTAACACCAACTGAATTTAACTGTGTCTCATCCATTGAGGTTAAAACAGTAACAGCAATTAGCTTTGGACGATTCTCGTATTTTGAGATAGCTTCCATAGCAGCCTTCATCATTACAGGACCGCCTGAAGCATGAACATTACACATCCATACACCTAATTTAGCTGCTGACTCGCAAGCTCTAGCTACAGTATTAGGAATGTCATGGAATTTTAGATCTAAGAAAACCTTAAAGCCCTTATCAACTATCTTTGAAACTAACTGAGGACCTGCAATAGTAAAGAGTTCGTTACCTACCTTTAGTTTGCATAGATCAGGTGTAACCTTTGATGCGAATTTTAAAGCGCTATCAGCATTATCGTAGTCTAAGGCTACAATGATTTTTGGATCGTTCATGTTTTAATCTCCATCCAGTCCAGTTTTAGCTTTCATACTCTCCCATCTGCGGCATGAAGGACACTGCCAGAACAGCATCTTACTTTCAAAGCCACAATTTGGGCAGAAATAAGGAGTTGTAAGTGAAATATGTGCATCTAACATGCTCTTTAACTGCATGATTGATTCGTTGGCATTGGCATCAGAACTGTGAGCCTTGAGCTCTAACATTTGAGAGAAGAGCTTCAAGTTAGATTTATTCTTTAAAAATGACTCAAGTAAGGCGATAGCATCCTCACGACCTGAGGACTGTTCTACTGTCTTTACAAGCTCAACCATAGCAGAGGCTGAGTTAGTTCTGTGCACAAGATCTTCTAATGCATAGCGATAATTTGGATCAGCAATATTAGGGAAACACTGCTTTATTTTATCTAGGCACACAAGACCTAATCTAGGATCGATCGAGCTTACCTCTTTGACTAATTTGTAAGCATCAGAAAACTTTCTTTGGCTGATTAGAACGTCAGCTAATTCTAATCTTGCACGTTTTGATTTCTCATAACAGGTAATAGCTTTTCTTAATTCAGAAACAGCATCATTCTTCTTACCTTCATATGAGAGCTTTTTAGCAATCTCGCATCTGTACTGACTTAAAAGTTTAGCTACAGAATGCTCATTCTCATCAAAATATTGAGTTGCTACATTAACAGCCTTCTCAAAATCCTGCTCTTTTTCAAAAACAGTAAGTAAGAGCTTGGCAGCCTTTGATCTGTAGGTAGGGATCTCTACCATTTTTAATAAGATATCTTCAGCTCTGTCTAAAAGACCTGCACTGATAAAATCATGGCTTAACTCTAATAATGAGAGCATATTCTCGCCATCATCCAAGTTTTTATCCTTAGACATCTTTTCATGCAGTGAAATAGCCTTATCTACTTCACCACGCTGTCTAAACAGAGTACCTAGTGCAATTGAGGATTCAAAGGAAGGATCTTTACTGTTGAAATAAGCAATAAACTTATCTACAGCTTTGTCTTGCTTGTTATTGAGCAAATAGTCAAAGCCACGCAGATAATTAGCATTTTGCTGATTCTTACTTTCCTGCAACTTCTGCTTAGAATAGTTTTTTCCCATGAAGTAGCCGTATAAGGCAGCTACAGGAAGAAGTAAAAAGAGTAACTCAAACATTATCGTTTATTCTTGCTTATTGTCAGATTTAACTGTCTGTAATTGTTTTTTTGCTTTGTTAAGTGATAACTGTGCCTTCTTTGCTCTGTACCACATCTTAAGGCAAAGCAATAGACTAGCATATACACCTAAAATAAAACCGAAAATTACACCAATAACTAAAACAGTTGCTACAGAAATTTCCTTTTTCACAAAAAGGAAATCAAATGAAATGAGAGTATCATTCGCACTGCCTACAGCTAAACCTAAAACTGCCAAAATGAGCAGTACAACTACGTAAAACCAGAATTTAATCATTTCAAACCTATAAAGCAAACATACTTATAATAATAGCATAATGCGCAGCTCAGAATATGAAAAACATAATATCAAAATAATATTATGAAACTCACACACTGCGTTGCGCATCAATAGGCACAGCAAATAAGTGCTAGTGCCTAAAAATAGCTGAAGCAAACTAGTCAGCTACTTCTACTTTATCGTTATTAATTGAGTTTACTCGGTCACGAAGTTCAACACCAGGCTTGAAGTGAACAACACGACGTCTGTTTAAATTAACCTGCTCACCGGTCTTTGGGTTATGGGCTACACGAGGCTCATGAATACGAACTTCAAAACTGCCAAAACCGCGGATCTCGATACGCTCACCAAGAGACAGTGTCTCAATCATGATCTCAAATACTTCTCTTACAGCAGCATCAACAGTCTGAGGGCTGTAGTATACAAACTGCTTTGCTAAAGAATCGATTAGCTCTGCTCTTGTCATGGATTATCTCCTAACATACCAACAAATTTTACCTCGCATACTGATTTAATAACTTCTGCTAATTTAAATTCATCTGATTTAGCTTTTGCTATTCAAACCTAGAATAAAATTCTCAGAAGAAAGCACCAGTATTGAAGTCACTTATTTATCATCTATCTTAATGATAGTCATATTATTGATTTTCTCTATGATTTAAAAGAAAAAAATGCGACAGATGACATTTTTTTTAATAATTTTTTGACAGATGGCTTATTTTTGGTCAATATGAGCTAAATAAAGACGTCGAGTAAATAATTTATGCCAGATTCAATATTCTCTAAAAACTACCTAGCTTTATGTAAAAGCTCCCCTGATTTTGCTGCAAAATTAGCTCAGTTTGAAAACAGCACTCAATATGACATTCAAATCGATGAAGGAAAGGAAACTACACTACTCGTAGATGGTAGACAGCTTACCTCTCATCATGACCGTATGGGCTTTGCAAAACATCTTGTAAGTAAGGTAAATCATAATTTGCCTGTGACCATCTACGGCTTTGGTTTAGGCGATGAGATTAGATATCTTTTAAACCTCAAGAAAAATGCTGATATTAGAGTATTTATCTTAAATCCTTCCCTGTTCTATCAGCTCTTGTCCATGGATGATGAGCTATGCAACCTCTTTAAGAGCAATGTAAAGTTTTACCTACCAGATGATGACACTAGAATTTACAGTAATAGCATCATCGTTCAATCTGAGTTACTCATAGACAGTAAGACTTTTAACAATCTTAAAAGCCGACTGTTAAATTACTTAGATAACAACTTTGCCAACGACTATTTTTACAGAACTACTAAAAAGCTCTTTGATAAGAACATTAAAGACAATTTTGAATTGTTAAAACATGAAAAGCTCTTAACTCAAGAAATCTTAGATAACTATCCTAAAGAAATCATGATAACTGCCTCCGGTCCTTCTTTAGAGGAAAATATCGAGACTGTAAAAAAGCTTCACGATAAAGGTTTGTTCTTAATTGCTGTCGATACCAGTTTGACCACTTTAAATTCCCATCAGATAGTACCAAATGTAATTGTCACCACTGATGCTAATGTTTATGTAGGACTTAAAGATAAGATTTTTAAAGATCTGTCCTTATATAAAGACAGTACCTTAATCTTTTCTGCTCATTCAGAAAAAGCATTAATTGAAAAATACCCTGGTATTAAATACTTCATCTATCAGACACGCGATTTAGAGTTTCTTCCATATCTTCCAAAAGAGAAAGCAAACTTTATAACCTATGGTGGCTCTGTGTTAAATGAGTCAGTTGCAATTGCAATTAAAGCTAAAGCAAAAAATATCAAACTTTTTGGCTGTGACTTTGCTTTTAAAGGAGACAAAACGCATACAGGTGATATTGGAGCTAAAGCCATGAGTTCTTATGATAAAGAACTTTATGTAGAGTGTAATGATGGAGCTATGCAAAAAACAATTAGAGTCTTTAATCTATACAGAGAATATCTAGAAGATGCAGTCAAAAAACATCCAGAGATTAGATTTGAGAATTATTCAAAAACAGGAGCTAAGATAAAAGGCACTGTTTTAGTATAAAGATGAGAGAATTTTAAGACTTTTTAATTTTCTTTCGACACAAAAATGGGGACTTAAGTCCCCATTTTTTATCAACCTAAGAGGTCAATTACTGCTTTTTAGCAGCTGCGAAAGCAGCTTCCATTGCAGTAGTTGTAGGCTCCTGAGCCTTCTGATTTACAGACTCTAAAGCTTCCTTCTCCTCAGCCTCGTCCTTAGCACGAACTGATAGAGTGATCTGACGGGTCTTACGATCAACGTTTACGAACTTAGCCTCGATGGTATCACCTTCTTTAGCTACAGTTGTTGCATCGTCAACACGATCACGTGATAAGTCTGATGCCTTGATGTAGCCAGTGATGCCTTCTGCTAATTCAACAGTTACGCCACGTGCATCAACTGCGGTAACCTTACCTGAAACAATTGAGCCCTTGCGGTGAGCTGAAACGTAATCAGCAAATGGATCCTCAGAGATCTGCTTTAAGCCTAATGAAATACGCTCACGCTCTGGGTCTACCTGTAGAACGATAGCGGTGATTTCATCACCCTTCTTGAAGTTGCGAACTGCTTCTTCACCAGCCTGCTGCCAAGAGATGTCTGATAAGTGAACTAAGCCATCAATACCGCCATCTAAGCCGATAAAGATACCGAAATCGGTGATTGACTTGATCTTACCAGTAACCTTGTCACCCTTTGAGTGTGACTCAGCAAACTCGATCCAAGGATTTGCCTTGCACTGCTTTAAGCCTAAAGAAATACGACGACGCTCTTCGTCTAACTCTAGAACCTTAACCTGAACCTTATCACCTACAGATACAATCTTTGAAGGGTGAATGTTCTTATTGGTCCAATCCATCTCTGAAACGTGAACTAAGCCTTCAACGCCATCAGCGATTTCAACGAAGCAACCGTAATCTGTTAAGTTAGTTACCTTGCCTTCGATTACTGAACCAACTGGGAAGCGAGCAGCGATATTTGCCCATGGATCTTCACCTAACTGCTTTAAGCCTAAAGATACGCGTGAACGCTCACGGTCGAACTTCAGAACCTTAACAGTTACTTCCTCACCAACCTGAACAATCTCTGAAGGGTGCTTTACACGCTTCCAAGCCATATCAGTGATGTGTAATAAGCCGTCTACGCCGCCAAGATCAACGAATGCACCGTAATCGGTAAGGTTCTTAACGATACCTTTAACAGTCTGACCTTCAGCTAAGTTTGCAAGAACGCTCTCACGGTCTGCAGAATTCTCAGTCTCGATAACAGCACGACGTGAAACAACAACATTGTTGCGCTTCTGGTCTAACTTGATTACCTTGAACTGCTGCTCTTTACCCTCTAAGTGAGTGGTATCACGTACTGGACGTACGTCAACTAATGAGCCAGGTAAGAAAGCACGGATACCGCCTAACTGAACGGTGAAGCCGCCCTTAACCTTGCCATCGATAATACCAACAACAGTCTCGTTCTTGTTGAATGCATCTTCAAGCTTGATCCAAGCTTCGTTGCGTTTTGCCTTTTCGCGAGATACCTGAGTCTCACCGTCGCCTGATTCAACAGACTCTAAAGCTACGTCTACCTGATCACCAACTTTAACTTCTAACTCACCCTGAGCATTTAAGAACTGCTCCTGTGGGATTGGTGACTCTGACTTTAAGCCAGTGTCAACAATAACAAAGCCGTTGTTGATAGCTACTACAGTACCTTTAACCATTGAGCCTGGACGGGTCTCAACATTCTTTAAGGACTCTTCGAAAAGTTGTGCAAATGATTCCATTAAGGTTTCCCATATAAGCCCCAAAGCATCATGCTTACGGGGAGTTGTAAAAAATGTAATGTCATCCATGACATCACGAAGTAAAAAAATCTATTCTACTTTAAGACCAGTCTTTTGTTTAACATAGTCTAAAGCTGTCTTGTAAACTGTCTCAATATCCATATCAGATGAGTCAATTACAAGAGCATCATCAGCAGCCTTTAAAGGAGCTACAGGACGATTACGATCTCTGTCATCACGTTCCTGAATCTCTTTTAAGATGGTATCAAAATCAGCAGTCTTTCCTTTAGACTCTAGCTGTAAGCAACGTCTCTTTGCTCTTACTTCTGCGCTAGCATCTAAGAAGATCTTAACCTGAGCTTTAGGGAAAACTACAGTTCCCATGTCTCTACCATCAGCAACTAAACCAGGTTCTTTCAAGAACTCTCTCTGGCGCTGTAAAAGAGCCTGTCTTACTGAAGGATAAGCTGCAACTTTACTTGCATTAGCTCCTGCTTCTTCTGTTCTAATCTGTGAAGATACATCTTCACCGCCTAACAGAACATGAACACCATCATCAAGGCATTCAAATGATAAGTTCAGAAGCTTAGCCTCTTGAACTACAGAATCTTCATCAAAAAGTGCTAAACCAGCTTTTCTTACGGCATAAGCCAAAACACGGTAAATAGCACCAGAATCCAATAAATCAAAATCCAAAGCTTCAGCTAGTCTACGAGTTAACTCGCCTTTACCTGCACCGCCTGGACCATCTACTGCAATAACAATTGGATCTGACATTTTTATTCCTTAAACTTTTAAGCGAAGTATTATAACAAATTAATAAAGCGATAATCTACTATAATCGCGATTTAAAACTGATTTTTTCAACTTTTTAAAGCTACCTTAGAAGTAAATCTGAGTATGATTCTAGATCTTCTGCTTTAAAGAGGTGAACATACCTAAAATCAAGACATCATACATCATGTTCACCTACTATTGCATAAGAGCGAATTGTAGGAGCGTGTTGTAAGAGAGTGTTGTACATAAGTGTGTGTTGTCTTGATGTGTTGTGTTAGAATAGTCAGGATTAATGAGTTACGTCACATTTTAGTGACCTTCACATGATTAAAAAGCAAAACTTAAGATTAGATAGTTCATCTAAATAGTTTTAATTAAAGTTTTTAATGGTTAAGTTAGGATAAAACATTGACTACAAAACTGATTCAAGGACCTGTTGCAAAACTACCAACAAAGTTTGGTCAGTTTAATATCACCATCTTCAAAGAGAACGATGTTCTAGATCATGCAGTGGTGTTTTTAGGTGATCTTAAAGATGGCAAACCTGTTTTATGCAGAATTCATTCAGAATGCTTAACAGGTGACGTATTCGGTTCTTTGCGTTGTGATTGCGGTTTTCAGCTAGAAGCTGCTTTAAAGTCAATTCAAAAAGAAGGCAGAGGCGCCTTGTTGTATATGAGACAAGAAGGTCGTGGTATTGGTCTTTTCAATAAGATCAGAGCTTATAAGCTTCAAGATAACGGAGCTGATACAGTTGATGCTAATATCCAGTTAGGATTCCCTGCTGACGGTCGTGAATATGAAGCATGTGCTCAGATGATGAAGAACATGGGATTTACAAAGGTTATTTTAATGACAAATAACCCAGCAAAAATCCACGACATTGAGTCACATGGTATTGAAGTAGTTGATAGAAAGCCTATTGAGTATGGTAGAAATACTTTTAACGAAGGTTATCTTGATACTAAAGAAAAGCGCATGGGACACTTACTGCATCATCAAGACTAGTGTTCATCGTTTTTTTAAGAAGAGAGCTTAGGCTCTCTTTTTTATTTTCTTTTCGTAAGATTTACTTTTCTTGCCTTTACCTTCTTCACCCTTGCTTTATTCCATTAAGTTCTTGACCTAAAAGAAACGAAAGTCTGCTTAGGTATTTCTGATCCTATGGCGATATTTATTTTGATACATAGGGAGTGCAGTTTAAAAACTGCACTTATATGAGGAATGAGAAAAATAAGATGATTGTGAAAAAGAAAGCTATTCAGTTAATGAGTGGCGAGTCTGAGATAACTCTTCAATCTTCTGGCAAGCTTCTTCAGCCTTATCAGAAATTGAGCTACAAACTCTCTTGTAATATCTTTTAGCTTCCTGAGCATCATAAGCAATGTTATAGCCGTAAAGTGCCTGTGAAGTACCTGGCTTTACACCGTGCTCATAGATTTTGCCAGCTCTCATGCAAGCATCATAGTTGTTAAGCTTACAACCGATATCTAAGTAATACAGAACTTCATACAGAGTTACTCTAACTAAGCTTCTGTTCTTTTCTGTATTTGACTGAATTGCATAGTATGTTGAATAGGTCTGTAAACATGCATCAGAGTTCTTAAAGTCTTCACAAAGTCTTCTCATGTATGAGAATGCTAATTCATACTCTTTATTGCGAAGGCTGTCATCTCTTGCCTTTAAACATCTATCAAGATCACCGTCTCTGCAGATGCTGTCATCAACTGACTCTGAAGTCATTGTTGTTTTTAAAGACTGTTTGCTCTCTTCACCCTGACAAATAATAATTATCAAAGGAACGCATAGCACAGCTACGCTAGCAACATAAAGAAAAACTCTTAATAACTTCATACACACCTAAAATCAAAAAGTGATCAAAATCACATACTTGTTTGCAATTATATATGAAAAACTTTTCTTGTAAACAGCTTGAATGAAGAGATATTAAATAAAATGAATATGGCAACAACACCATTTGAACTACGTCACAAAGTTGTAAAGTGGTTCAGGTAA
>OMZC01000052.1 GCA_900315395.1 uncultured Gammaproteobacteria bacterium | reverse complement strand
CTGAAACAGTGCCGTTTGAAGCCTACTTTATTTTTAGCTTAAGAACATTTATATGAAATTTTTTGAGCGATTTTTTTTAATTTTGCTTCTTTTCTTCTTATGTTGATTTCTAATTTTGATGAAATCTCTATGTAATATTCATAAGTTTTCTCAATCAGATTGTCAATCTACTTAAACAATCGCCTGATGTTAAGCACAAAGTTATTTATTTTACTACAATCTTAGTCCCTAGCATGATAAAATCTCACTGTTTTTATTTTGGCTCAATTATCATGATAAACGAAGAAATCACTTCTCCTTTTGTAAAGTTTGACCCGCAAACCTGGGCTTCATTTAAGCATTCATCTGAAAAGCTTACCCTCACCGAAGCCGATCTTGGTCGATTTCTTGCTTTTAATGATAAATTGTCTTTAGACGAAGTAAAAAACATCTACCTTCCTCTATCTAGCCTCCTTAGGATGTATTACATCAGTCGCCACGATCGTCTGGCAGTAATACAAAAGTTCTTAGGCTCTCCTATGGATTCTGTTCCTTTCATCATCTCTATTTCAGGATCAGTATCTGTCGGTAAGACAACTACCGCAAAACTTTTAAGTGAACTTATTAAAGACTGGCCATGTAAACCTAAAGTAGCAATGATTACTACTGATGGATTCTTATATCCTAATAAGTATCTTGAAGATCATATGCTCTTAGGTAAAAAAGGTTTCCCTGCATCATATGATGTTAAAAGGCTAATTAACTTCCTATTAGATGTAAAAGAGGGCAAACCAAATCTTAAGGTTCCTGTATATTCACACCTGACTTATGACATTGTGCCTAACGAATTTACAGTCGTCGACAGACCTAATGTCTTAATTTTAGAAGGTGTTAACGTACTGCAGGACGGTACTGAATATCCAGAATATAGAAAGAAAGCTTTTATCTCTGACTATATTGATTACTCCATCTACGTAGATGCCGACGAAAAGCATCTCATGAAGTGGTATATAGACAGATTTATTAAGCTAAAAGAAAAGGCTTTCTCTGATCCAAACTGTTACTTTAACAAGTATGCTCATTTATCTGATGACAATGCAGCAAGCATTGCTAAGCTCATTTGGGAAGCTGTTAACCATGTTAACTTAATGGAAAATATTCTACCTTGTAGAAACAGAGCAAACTTAATATTAAAGAAAGGTCCTGATCACCATATTGAAGAGATCTATTTGCGTAAATAAAAGTTAAGATTTTTTAAGACAAAGAAACGTCTTCTATGTGGATGACGTAAACAATTTGATTTTGACAATTAGTAGCTCAAAATTGAGCCACTAAGAGTTTTTGCAACCCTACTACTGTAAGTAGGTAATATGACCTGATCTTATTGAAATCACATTATCTTCTGAAGCTAAGAGCAATGAGCCGTGTGGATCAACACCTGCTGCTCTTCCTTCAAAAGTACCCTGCTCATTTTCTACTCTGATATTTCTGCCTAAAAGTTCATCACGAGCCTTGAATGACTCAATGATCATCTTCTTGTTGTCAGCATTAAATTCATGACAAACTTTTTTGATGTTATTGATTAACTGTACAGCCAAATCATTTCTCTTAAAGCCTTCAGGCTGAGTTTCAAAGATAGAAGTATATTCTTTGTCGATGTTATTAAATTCATCAGCGTAGACATTCAAGCCTACACCAATGATTGCTTTGATCTTATTTTTATGAGGTACAGTCTCAATTAAGATACCGCCAAACTTTTTATGATCTTTATAAATATCGTTTGGCCATTTTAAAAGGATATCTTCAAAACCAAAACGCTCAACAGCCTGAGCTACAGCTACACCGATACCTACAGACAGACCTTCTAATTTAGTAAAGTCATCAAAGATGTAGCATAAAGACATGGTAAGCTGCTTACCAAAGGTAGAGTGCCAGCGACCACCACGACGACCACGACCTGCTTCTTGGCATTCAGCAATCACTGTATCACCTGAAGCTAAGAATCTTGCGTTCTTAAGCATGTATGTATTAGTTGAATCGACAGTCTCTAAGATCTCAATTCTGCCAGCTCCACTTACTCGTTTAAAAATAGAACTGTCATCTAAAAGATCTACTTTACTGGTTAATGAAAGAGAATCACCATCATCTGAAAGTTTAATACCTAAAGAAGCTAATTTCTCAGACAGTCCTTGTAGCTCTGCATCAGATACATCTAAAGCTGTTTTAATCACTTCTTTTTTTAATGAAAGATCACTAGCAGAGTTTAAGAGTTTGACTAATTTTAAGAAGCCTACAGAGTGTCCCAAGAAATTTCTCCTTTTGAACCATAGGTTCTTACCTCAGGTTCGAGTTTGATATTAAATTTATTTAATACTTCAGCCATGATGTATTTAGCTAAAGCTACAACTTCATGAGGTTTAGCATTACCTCGATTTACAATCACCAAAGACTGCTTTTCCCATGTACCTACATTGCCATGAGTAATGCCTTTGCAACCAGCCTTTTCAATTAACCAACCAGCTGCCAGTTTGAACAGTCCATTTTCTGCTTCATATACAGGGATAGAATCATACTTTTTACGTAAAGCATCAACAACAGACTTATCTACAATTGGATTTTTAAAGAAACTACCGGCATTTCCTACTAAGCTTGGATCTGGTAACTTTTCTTTACGTAAAGACACAATCTTGTTTCTTAAATCACTTGCTGTTGCAAAAGACTCTCCTGACAGGCCTTTATAAATAAGTTTAGGAGAGAATTTAGAACTTAACTCGAACACCACCTGAGTAATTACTAAAGGTCTGCTCTTATGAGTTTTAAAGTATGATGATCTATAAGCGAATTCACATTCTTCTTTTGAAAATGTTTGTGTGATATGGCGCTGAAGATCATAAGTTACGACCTCTTTGATGACATCACCAATTTCAACACCATAAGCCCCTACATTCTGAATTGGAGCAGCACCTACAGTACCAGGAATAGATGACAGATTTTCAAGTCCAAAAATATTCTGTGAGATAAGACTTTCAATAAGAGAATCTAAAACAATTCCAGCACCTGCTTTGACGATATATTTATCGCCATCTTTTTCAACAGACAGACTCTTTATCTGATTGATTAACACTGTTCCATTGTAATCATCAGTAAAAAGTACATCTGAACCATGTCCTAAGATAAGGACATTGTCAGCCTGAACTCTCTTTAAATCTGCAAGACTGCTTATGACTACGCCGTCTTTTGACTGCACAGCCAAACCAAAAGTGTTGTAAGGGGTTAAATCAAACATTCTAGTAAATTCTTTCTATCACACCGCCAAGCTTGCCAACTTTGGTTTCGATGTGCTCATATCCTCTATCCATGTGGTAGATTCTGTCAACAATAGTGGTACCTTCAGCTGCTAAGCCTGCAATCACCAGTGAAGCAGATGCTCTTAAATCAGATGACATTACCTGAGCACCCTTAAGTCCTGGTACACCTTCACAGATTACGGTATTACCCTTAATCTCAAGATGAGCACCCATACGGATTAACTCAGCAATATGCATAAATCTGTTCTCAAAGATGGTCTCGGTTACAGAGCTTACACCGTCAGCTAGAGCATTTAAAACGGTGATCTGTGCCTGCATATCAGTTGGGAAACCAGGATGTGGAGCTGTTACTACGTCAACTGGCTTAATCTGACGATTTCTCATATCAGCAGTAATAGAAGTTCCATCTACAGTAATAATTGCATTTGCCTGACGTAATTTCTGTAAAACAGCTTCAAGAGTTGAAGGTAAGGTATTCAAACAAGTTACGATACCGTGAGTTGCAATACCAGCAATTAAGTAAGTACCAGCTTCAATTCTGTCAGCTACTACACTATGCTCACAGCCGTGTAACTTTTTAACACCTTCAATTTCGATCCTCTTAGTGCCAACGCCTTTTACTTTAGCGCCCATCTTATTTAAGCAATCAGCTAAATCAACAACTTCAGGCTCTAAAGCAGCATTTTCAATAATAGTTACACCATCAGCTAAAGTTGCAGCCATCATTAAATTCTCAGTACCTGTAACTGATACTTTATCCATAATGATATTGCCACCATGAAGACGACCAGAACCAATAGCTGTAGCTTTAATATAACCATCATCTAGCTTGATCTGTGCTCCCATTTCCTGAAGGCCTTTGATGTGTAGATCAACAGGTCTTGCGCCAATAGCACAACCGCCTGGTAATGAAACTTCAGCAGATCCTGCGTAAGCTACAAGAGGACCTAAAGCCATGATTGAAGCTCTCATAGTCTTTACTAGTTCATATGAGGCTACATGATTGGTTACGCCATTTTCGATAACGGCTTCACCTGTCTCTTGGTTGTATTCACACTTTTTACCAAGATCCTGTAATAACTTGAAACTTGTCTTTACATCAGCCAGATCAGGTACGTTTTTTAAACATACTTTTTCATCAGTTAGAATGGTTGATAATAGAATTGGAAGAGCTGCGTTTTTAGCA
The DNA here is from genome assembly GCA_900315395.1 of uncultured Gammaproteobacteria bacterium. Taxonomy (GTDB): domain Bacteria; phylum Pseudomonadota; class Gammaproteobacteria; order Enterobacterales; family Succinivibrionaceae; genus Succinivibrio. The sequence continues at coordinate 2,242 of OMZC01000052.1, read as the reverse complement.
CCAGAAATTCTTACTTCACCATCTAGTGCCTTTCCGCCTGAAATTTTGAACTTTGCAGTTTTAAAACCTGTCACTTTTTCACCTTTATCTCACTTTTAGCGCAATTATTGTACATGAAAAATCGCAAATTTAAGACAACTCTTTTAAGTTTTGATGAGTTAGTGACAGTATTATTAAGAAAGGAGCGTTTACCGCAAATGATCCGTAAATCAAATTTACTTTTTGAGGGGAATAAGGCTAATAAGGTCACACCTTATTAGCCTTATTTTCAATTATGGTTTTACAGAAAGATCGTAAGGGGTTTCCTGATATACGTAATAGTTGATCCAGTTGCAGAACAGCAAGCTTGCATGTCCTCTCCAAGTGCAGCTTGGAGCTTTAGAAGGATCATTATCAGGGAAATAGTTTACAGGGATCTTTGGATTTTTGCCGGCATCAGTATCACGGGTAAACTCCTGTAACAGAGTATCAACGTCATACTCAGGATGACCTGAAACGTAAACCTGACGACCATCATTAGATACACCAAGATATAAACCAATTTCATCGCTTGAAGCTAATACCTTAATATCAGTTCTATTTTTGATGACATCTAATGGGAAATCACAATATCTTGAGATTGGAGCATGGAAAACATCATCAAAGCCACGAGTTAGAGTATCAACTTCATCTGATAACTTAATGTTATAAATACCTGAGAGTTTATCCTCTCTAAAGATGATATCAATACCATAGAAAACTCTTAGAGCTGCAGCTACACCCCAGCAAGAGAATAGAGTTGAGGTAACATTCTTGCTACTCCAAAGTAAGATCTTTTCTAGCTTTTCCCAGTAGGTTACATCCTTAAACTCAGTCTGATCTAAAGCCGCACCGGTTACAATCATGCCATCGAATCTTTGATCTTTGATATCCTCAAATTCTTTATAGAAGTTATCCATATGAGACTGAGGAGTATTCTTTGATACATGATCATCAACTCTTAATAGAGTGATATTAACCTGCAAAGGAGTATTAGAGAGTTTTCTCATATACTGAATTTCAGTATTAATCTTTTTAGGCATTAAGTTTAAGAAGAGCAGATTCAAAGGACGAATATCCTGATGACATGATCTCTCTTCTGTCATTACGAAAACTTGTTCTGAATTTAAAACAGCCTTGGCAGGTAAGTCATTAGGTATGTTAATAGGCATAGAACAATCTCCATATAATCAAATAACCTTAAGGCAGTTCACCTCAAGGGATCTTACCTATTAATAATCAATTTATTGTTATAGTTATTTTTATGATATTTAAACTAATTGTTGGATTATTAGAATACAGTAGATTTTATCACTAATAATAAAATCTACAAAATCAAAGAACTAATATTTAAGGGAGCAATTAGAACTTATAAAGTCATCCATTGTTGAAGTTGCAACTACATGATAATAGTCATTCTTTCTTAGAATAAACTCAGTTAAACCATAAACGTCTGATAGCGATCCCCAATCATAGGTATAACCTAGTGCTGTCCAAGGATAGTCTTGATTTGACTTCATGTCATTAAACCAATGCACAAAACTCTTATCATTAGTTGATAATGTCAAAGACATTTTGTTAACAAAGGGATCTTGTAAATAAGCTGGTCTTAACAGTTTTTCAGGATTGATTAACACAAGGCTTAAATAAGAATATTGAGAATTAACCTTAGCTCCAAGAATTTGAGTGATTCTTTTACTTGAACAGTTTGATGCTTTTGTCAATTTAGTTTCAAGTTCTTTATAACTTACAAGCCACAGGACATCAATTGAAAGTTTTACATCAGCACCTTTCTGATAGAACTTCTGAGCATTATGAAATGTTGCCATCAAGACCTTATCACCAATATAAGTAACCTTTGGATCATTCCTATTTAATGTCACAAGATCATGAATCTTTGATTGAGAAGGAGTATGGCTATTAAGTACAGCTTGAGAGTAAAGTTCAACGTCAGATAAGGAACTTTCAGAACAAGAAGTACAGAGAAGGAAAATACCTACAAATACATATGAGAGAAACTTGAACATAGAATTTAGGTACTGTAAAAACGAAAAAACCCGAACACATGTTCGGGCCTTCTAAGATAAGTGGCGGAACGGACGGGGATCGAACCCGCGACCTCCTGCGTGACAGGCAGGCATTCTAACCAGCTGAACTACCGCTCCGCGCAAAGGGAAGCCTGGCAGTGACCTACTCTCACACAAACGTACGTTGCACTACCATC
>OMZC01000064.1 GCA_900315395.1 uncultured Gammaproteobacteria bacterium | reverse complement strand
TGGCTCGTATTCTCTTGAGAAACTAAAGCCGTTTTCTTTAAAGAAATAATCGACGAAAAAGACTAATGGCTTTTCAACCTGTGCATATTCTCGTTTTAAAAACTCATCGCCATCAACTTTACGTCTGATGTCAGCAAAAAGAGTTTTTAACTTGTTATCAACTTCATTTAAAGCGACTTCAACTCCATGTTGTCTGAATAAATAACAATCACAGACATACAGGAGCACAGGTCTTATGAGTTCATGTAACTGACTTGAAACCATAATTCTTTTACATTCCTTTAGGACAGCAAAAGCTTTTTAGTTCTTAAACTATTCTTATAGCTTTTAACCAATTCTTATAGCTTTTAAACTTTTCCTACTTTTAAAGTAACTGCCTTCTAGCTTTAATTATCTCTTACTTAATTGCTTAAGCTTCATTATCTACTACAGCCATATACAGCTTGGCGTCAAATGGCTTGAACATATTAGGAGCAAAGTCGATGACCATCTTATGATCTTCAACAATGTAGCGCCAAATACGAGGTGATTCATCACGCATTACCTTAAAGATCACAGTATCTGATGAGGTAACTGGCAGATAGCGTGGAGGGAAGCGCACATAGCTTAACTTTAGACCTCTTACACGGCTGTCTTTTGAACCAAAGTCCATAACTCTAAAGTTATCACCTGTTTCAATATCAGAGATAAGCTCTTTCCAGTCGTTGTTGCCTTTGAGCGCAATATAGTAATCACGAGCTTTGACAATATGCTCATCATCAATAGCTGCTACATAGCAGTTATCTTTTTCATCAAAGTTAAAGTCAACCTCAAGACATTCAGCTCTACCCTGTGAGGTTAGAAGTGATCTAATTGAACTTATGATCTCGCTGAACACAGCATAGAGATCATAGTGATTATATGAGATCACTTCCTTTGAATCTGATAATGGAAAGAAAGCCTTTAGTGCTGATAAGAACTCTGAGAGTTTCTGATAGAGAGTAAATGGAGATACTCTCTGAGGTAACAGCAATGAGGTTAATGCAGTGATATTTACATTTAATAACTGCAACTGTAACAGTCTTAATAACTGAGGACCTGCAATTAAATTAGGATCATAACCTTCATTTTCAATATCAGAGAGGATCTTTGATTTATATGACTTTAGCTCATAGCTAAACTCTCGCAACATAGTGTACAGATTGCTGTTCTCATCTAATACTACATATGGAGGCGTGTATTTGGTATCTAGAACCAAATAGTGATCATTGTTCTCTAAACTTGCCCAGTTTAATTTTAAGATTGGCAATAAAGCACAATCTGATACTGACTTTATATCAGTAATCAAACGTACATTTAACTTGCGCTTGATTACAAGAGCAGGATTATCTCCTGTGTTCTCATCAGTTAAATTGTGTGATGCAACCTCATAGCGACCATAACTGTTTTCGTTCTGGTTATGCTGACTGCTCTGACAAAGGTTACTCTCATCTTTTAAGAAATTTGGAAGACACAGATAAACTGTAACCTCCTCATCTTGAGTCTCAGGCACAAAATCGATAGTCAAAGGCTGTAAAGAGCAGTTGCCAGGGAAGCTCACACCCGCGCCATCAGGCATAATTGCACAGAGATTTTTAACTACTACTCTGCGGGCACGTAAGGCATCTTCATCAATTTCAATGCTAATAAGTCCCTCTGGATATGGGGTATATAAGGCGCGCTCAGAGTTTATGGTCTCAATTAAAGAGCGTTGCATCTGCTGAAAATGATGTGGCTGTAAAAACTGACCTTCAGACCAGTGTACATACTGAGGATATTTCATAAAATTCTGTCCTTTGCCTTATCTTATTTCTTCTTGTCGCTATCTTTTGGTGTTTCTTTGCAGTCCATATTCTTACTGCCTTTTACAGTAGTACATGACAGTGAGAGTTTAACTGGCTGTTTATCACTTTCAAGAGCTTCAGGGCTGTCTTTTATAGAATCAAGTCGTGTAGATTTAATAAGACCTGTAGCTCCAATCTTTAGGTATAAGTCACTCATGGTGGATAACATACCTGTATCTATCTTCATGATATATTTTCTAGGATCTAAGGTCTTGCTATCCTTATCTGCAAAAGGCAGATTAGCAATCAACACCAAATGAGTAGGCTCTTTTTCCATGATGCGCTCAAAAGCTTCACTATTACCCTTTAAGGTCTTAGCTTTTAAGTCCTGAGCTGAAAAATGCATGGTATATGGCTCAAGATAGCCTCTTAAAGATGAATCATTCTCAAAATATCTGTCCACAGGATAGGATGAGAACTTTACAGCATCAGATTCTGATAAACCTGCAATATCCACCTCTACAGAAGGATAAGTTCCGTATTTTTTAACTAACTCCTGTGAAGGAGTCACAGTAATATCAAATTTTGGATAACTGCTACAGGCTGTAAGTAGCAATGCAGACAGCAATCCAAAGATCATTGTTTTTTTCATACTTGTTTTTTCAAGCTAGCTTTATGCCAGCTTTTTTCATACAGCACTTTCATGCTGAATCTTTTCATACAGCATTTTCATGCTAGTTTTTAATTCCAGCATTTCTTGCTGGATTTTCATACTAGTTCTTGTCAGCTCCATCTACAGGTTCATCATCAAACTTGTAGACAAACTTACCATCAACACTGTCAGCTTCAACAGAGTTTACCTTTCTACCGTTCATTGTCTTCTCTAGGAACTCTGAGCTAATCTCAGGTAACAAGTCGTTACTGATAATAGCATCAATCATACGAGCACCTGAGGCGATGTTGTTACATCTTGAGATGATTTCATCACGCAATGCCTGAGTAAAGACAAAGGTAGCCTGATAGTTCTCTTTGACTCTCTTTACAATCTTTGAGAGTTTCAAATCAATAATATGGTTGAGACTCTTCTTGGTTAAAGGATAGTAAGGAACAATACTCATACGGCCAATTAAAGCTGCCGGGAAGACTTTGTACATTGCAGGACGAGCAGCCTTCTCTAGAGTATCAACATCAGGTAGATGATCTTCATCCTGACATAAAGCCATGATCTCATTGTCACCTACATTGGTTGTTAAGATAATGACGGTGTTTCTAAAGTTAACAAGTCTACCCTCACCATCTTCCATCTGTCCTTTATCAAAGACCTGGAAGAACAGTTCATGTACGTCTTTATGAGCCTTTTCAACCTCATCTAATAAGACTACGCTATATGGCTTACGTCTTACAGCTTCGGTTAAAACACCACCTTCACCGTAACCTACATATCCTGGAGGCGCACCTTTTAGAGTTGATACAGTATGAGCTTCTTGGAACTCACTCATATTGATAGTAATAAGGTTCTTCTCAGAGCCATATAAAGTCTCAGCTAAGGTTAGAGCGGTCTCAGTCTTACCTACACCTGATGGACCTGCTAGCATAATTACTGCAATAGGCTTATTAGGATCACCTAAAGATGCTCTTGCAGTAGTAATTCTCTTAGCGATAAGCTCAAGTCCATGATCCTGACCTATAACTCTTTGCTTCATAATGTCAGCTAGTGAGAGCACAGACTTAATCTCATCTTTTACCATCTTACCTAATGGAATACCGGTCCACTCTGAGATAACTGAAGCTACAGCCTGTGAGTCGACCTCAGGTAAAAACATTGGGCTTTCACCTTGTAGCTCATTTAAGGCTTTACGCAAAGCTACAAGCTCTTCACGCTTTTTAGCTTTCTCTTCTTCCGATACTGAGCTGTCATTTACAAACTCATTACGTAGAGAAATATAGTTTTGAGCAGCCTCTTTTATCTTTGCTAAAAGTGCTGTTTTCTCGTCTAATTTAGACTTGGTGTCTGTAATCTTTTTTAAGACATCGTCTAACTTATCTTTAGCTTCAAAGCCTGAAGCATCCTCTTTTTCTAAAATCTCTTTTTGAGTATTTAAAAGCTCTAAGTTACGACGTAAATACTCAATAGCATAAGGCTCTGAGCTTTGTGATAAAGACACCTTAGCACAAGCTGTGTCTAAAACAGATACTGCCTTATCAGGTAACTGTCTTGAAGGAATATAGCGTCGAGAGAGCTTTACAGCAGCTTCAAGCGCTTCATCTAATACAGTTACATGATGGAAGTTTTGTAATGGTGTTACCATGCCACGCATCATGGCAATAGCTTTATTGTCATCTGGCTCATCGACTAAGATCTTTTCAAAACGACGAGAGAGAGCAGGATCTTTTTCAAAATACTTTACATACTCTTTCCAGGTAGTAGCAGCTACACAGCGTAACTGTCCACGAGCAAGTGCTGGCTTTAACAAATTAGCAGCATCATTCTGACCTGCTTGCCCTCCAGCACCTACTAAGGTATGAGCTTCATCGATAAATAGAATAATTGGAGTATCTGAGTGCTGAACCTCTTCAATTACCTGTTTTAGACGGTTTTCAAACTCGCCTTTCATAGAAGCGCCAGCCTGCAACAGACCGATATCTAAAGATAAGAGCTTACAACCTTTTAAGCTGTCAGGTACGTCACCACTAGCCAAACGACAGGCAAAACCTTCTACTACAGCGGTCTTACCTACACCTGCTTCACCTGTAAGAATAGGATTGTTCTGACGACGACGTAAGAGAATATCAATGATCTTACGAATTTCCTCATCACGACCGACGATGTTATCAATCTTACCTTCTTTAGCTTTAGCGGTAAGATCCTGAGTATATAAAGATAAAGCTTCACCTTTGCCAAGAGCTGGCTCAGACATCATCTTACCTGCCTGTCCAGTTGAAGCAGTATTTGTAGCTACAACTGAGGACTCATCAGAGTTTTTAACGGTATCAGCAAAGTTATCCACTAAAAGATCAGCATTGATCTTTTTAAACTCTGAAGAGATTGCATGTAAGGTTCTAGCTAATTCTGGATTTTGCTTTAGAGCAATGATTAAATGACCAGTTCTAATAGCAGCATCAGAATAAACTAATGAGCATACCATCCAAGCTTCTTTAATCATCTTTTCAAAATCAGATGAGAAGTCCTCAATGGAGCTAGCTCCTCTTGGGAGTGCATCCATAGCTTCGATTAAATCCTGAGCTAACTTTCCTTCATCAAGATTAAAAGCACTGATGATCTGGTGTAAATCAGTGTTTTTTGACAATAAGATCTGATTTATGAAATGGCATAACTCCACATATGGATTAGTGCGGGTTTTACACAAGACTGTTGCACTTTCTAAAGCCTGATAAGCGACTTTATCTAATTTCTTAAAGAGTGCTACACGTTTTAACTTCATAAAGTACCTCTCTTAATCGGGAGTAATGCAGATAAACTTTTCTGATCAAACTTTTTCTTTCTAAGAACACGATTAGCTGCGTTCTATATTTTTAAGCAGGACTTACTGAGCCTACTTTTACCATTTTGTATTCTTTATCATCTAATTTTGATATTAAGTGACAACTCTGACCTAGTGCAAATTTTCCATCAAGTTTTAGCATTTTTATGCTAGGTGCTTCAATTTTCAGATAGATATCAAAGCCTAATGGTCTATCAAGATACAATTGCACTATTTCGACAAGCTGTCTGTAGAGTTTTCTGCCAGGCATAAACTCAAAGCTTTTATCAAAGGAGATAGGACCTATGGTAATTGCAAAATTCTTACTTTTAGACAAATAGTGAGTGCCAATTTGAGTATTGATACCAAGTCTTGAGTCCTTACTTTTGGTAAGTCTTAAACGATACTCGTTTGGGATCACTTCACTTTTTTCTACAAAGCTCTTCAATTCAATCTTTTCACCAAAAAAGTTATGCAGAACATGACGCAATCCATCAGCACTGCGATTTTTTAATGATAAGAAGTTCACCATCGATTTAATGGTGAAGTGAGGTAATGAGCTTTGTTCTCTCTTACTTGAACAGGTAAGCAACATCATCAGCTTTTCTAATTTGCTGTTATCTCTGTCAAAGGCCACCGCCATTTCATTTTCAGAGAATGCTTTATAGAACAGCGTTAAAAATCTGTGATTGATAATGTCTAAAAAGCGTCTTGTAGCTGAGTCATAGTCATGAAAGGTTCTCTTTCTAACATAATCAGTTACATCTAAAGGCATAGGTCCATTTACGCCTAAAAGACCAAAGAAATAAACTAAGAGTAATAACTCCTCGTTTTTATGGGTATGATCATCCTCGATCACCGCAATGGAGGTCTCAGGAAAGCGCAGATACGGCATCTGACCTAGACGCACAGCTTCATTCTCAGGACCTTTAGCTTCACCTAGTCTTGGTAAATCTGAACGTAAATTTTCCACAAGACGCATTAAGTAAAAGAAATCAGGCTCTCCTTTACCCTGCTTTAGTCTTGATGAGTATTTATTAACTAGTCGTTTAAGCTCTTGCATGTGTATACCACTCCGCGCTCTTTTGCGACTAGTTCAACCTGCAATGGCAGATTTACTGAGGTAAATGACATCAAAAGACTTGCTACTACTTTTGAAAATACAAAGAAACCTACACCTTCTAATTCCTTTTTAGAGAATGTAAGACGTACGTTATAGCCGTTTTCAAAGTACACACAGCCTTTTGAAATGAATCTAAAGACTTTGTTTTCAATCTCTACTTTATTTAAAGCTTCAACTAAGTTTGCTGTCTCATTCTCTTTTCTGGTGCTAAACAGAGAAATCATAGACTTTAGATTATCAAGGCAGACATTGTTGCCACCACTTAGCATTGACGCAAAGTTCTGCGTTAGATAGGTAGCCTGTTTTAATTCATCTTTAGCACTACGACTTAGAATTGAGTTTTGAGGCTTAGTAGGATTACTGATTAACTTTAGCTTCTTTAATTTATCTACTGTAGGACAGGTAAAGGAGTCTTTTGCTGAAATAAATAAAGGTAAATCAGCATTGGTACATCTGCAATTAGCACTAAATTGCAGTTCTTCAGACATATACTTTTTAAAGTCCTGACCTGAGACAGTTACAAAGCATTCAGACTTGTTATAGCCTGAGCGCACTGAACCTGTAAGACCGCTCTGTCTTTGTCTGCGGTTTACACAAAAGAAGTTTCGATACTCACCGCTTTCACTTTCAGCCATACCTGCACTTGTAAAGAATGGGTAAGCACTAAACAAGTACTGATTAGCTTCGTTGAAGAACTCTAACTTACTAATTGAGCTTATCTCATAATCTAATGGAGAGGTTGCCTGTGCACTGACATTAACCTCATAGTTATCTTTTAAAACTACTCTATCAGAGCGTTTTGAAAAGAGGTTAATAAGTGGCATGCAATTTAGAAGTACAGACTCTTGTAAAACTCTGCTCTCTAAAGAGATATCGCTTTGCTTTTTTAAGACAAAGACTAATTCTAGAGCATTAGCTTTTAGCTCTTTTACAAGCTTGCCCAATCCCTTTAATCTTATGAATTTAAAGAACTCAGGATAAGCACTAAAGGCAATTAAAAGTGAGATACCTGACAGTGACTTTGATGAGAACAAAGAGATATGCTCTTTTTCATCTAAGATTGAATACTCAAAAGATAAATCGTCAGTTCTCTGATATTCATAAGCACTATCTTCAGCATTTTGAGCTCTTACATATACAGCTTCTACCTGTGTAAACAAAAGCTCACTTAAAGCTGAAGCATCCTGATCATTTAGATTTAAATAAAGATCTAAGTTATTTGAGCTGCTCTGCTCATATAAGGACAGATTAGATAATGATAAAGAGAAGCTTGCTGTAGCATCTTCTACATCAAGTGACAGTAATCTTGAGTCATGACCTAAAAACTGTGCTTTATCTAAGACACAGGTATTTAAGGTAGTATTAAATACTGATTCAAACTTTACACTGGTACCTAGAACACTGCCGTCTTTTACAAATTCAGTATTCTTGGGGATCATCATCAATGAATCACTTACACCGTCAGGTGCCTTGATGACACATGATGAAGGGATCTGCGATAAGACATCAGGAGATAATGATGACAATAAGGTTTCTAAAAATCTATATGAGCCATCATCTAACTTTTTCTCGACACGAGCACTTAAAAAAGCTGTACCTTCTAAAAGTCTTTCGATAAAAGGATCCTGACACTCAAGAGAGCTTAGATCTAATCTTGAGGCAATCTTTGGATATTCTCTTGCAAACTCAGCACCTGACTTTCTGATAAAGGAAAGATTGTCACTGTAGTAGTCTAGAAAATCTTTGCTCATGAGTTGTCTTGTCCTTTATCTATGGTTGCAAGTCCAGTTTCAAGATCTAGATTTGAGATGCACAAAAACTCACCTTCTAAAGCTTTTACAGCATATTTTCCGGAGATTTCCAACGAGAACATGCATTTAGAGCGAGGATTCTCACTGTTTAAAAGCTTAACTTTAATTGAGTCCTTTACAAGTCTTGGTTCAAACAGTCTTAACTGATGAGTGATTTCCTCACAGATCCTGTTTATCTCAACTAAAGAATTAGAGCGTCCACAAAAGTCGGTAATTCCATAACCTAATACAGAATTAGCAATATTCTCGTTATAACCTAAATCGCTTAACTGAGGTCTGCTTCTTGAATTTAACAGCTGACTTACGTTATCTACAATTTCCTGTCTAATTTTTTCAAGAGGTACAAAGCGGTCTAAAGTATCCACTCTAGACTGAGGATTGTCATCGGCAAGTCGTGTCAAAATACATGGAATATATTTATCTTTTACAGATACTGGCACTTTTAATCCTACATTTATACATCTTGAAAAGACTAGACAGGACGACACATGGTGTCGTCCCTTTCTAGTCTAGAATTAACGTCAAATTGAAATTAACTTTCTGTCAAAATAACTTTCTATAAAAGTAAATTACTGTAAAAATAACTTACAGCTCAAAGTTAATTCAAATTTAAACTACTAGCCGTTCTCAACCTGGTTGTAGCTTGCCTCAACAGCACCATCCTTGGTGTTATCAGGCTTAATAGCAGTGCACTTCCAAGTGATCTTGCCTGCAATTAAAGATACCTCTTCAATTGGAAGCTCAACTGAACCTGGAACGTCATCAGCCTTACCTACATCTCTGGTTAATACTTTAGCTGAAGCGATCTTTACGTTCTCTAAAGTAACCTCATATACAGGAACCTGAAGACCTGCTACAGCACGGCATACAGCAAACTGTACTTTAGCTACTTTCTGACCTGACATACAGAACTGCTGAAGCTTTGGAGTTGCCTTATCCACCTGATGAATAAAGACAAATGGATCAAAGTGACCACGACCTGATACATCAGTTGAACGACCAGCAGCGATTGGCTGTACAGAGCCATGAGAGAACTCTAATACTTCAATCCACTTAGAATGATTCTTATCATTTGACTCGCCATCAATACCGTCAATCTTTACAAAGAAATCGCTAGCCATAATTTTTATCTCCCATTACAGAAATTTTTAATACTTACCAAGCTCCTTATGTTTGTCTTAAATAAAGGAGCTTATCTTGATAAAAGAAACTATTTAGCTCCTGATGGAACCTTTGTAGTTAGTCTTAATGAAGTAGTAAGTCCCTCCAACTGATAGTGTGGTTTTAAGTAGAACTTGGCATTGTAATAGCCAGGCTGTCCTTCAATATCTTCAACTGTAACCTTAGCCTCTGATAGAGGGTATTTAGCCTTTACCTCTTCTGAAGCATTAGGATCAGAGGTTACATAATTGCTGATCCAGTCTGATAACCAGCGCTCCATATCAGCTCTTTCTTTAAATGAGCCTACCTTGTCACGTACGATGCACTTTAAGTAATGAGCAAAGCGGCTAGTTGCAAAGATGTAAGGTAATCTTGCAGATAGAGCTGCATTTGCTGAGGCATCAGGGTTATCGTATTCTTGTGGTTTGTTTACAGTCTGACCACCTACGAATACAGCATAGTCAGTGTTCTTCCAGTAGCATAATGGTAAGAAACCATTCTTTGAAAGCTCAGCTTCACGTCTGTCAGTAATAGCAATTTCAGTAGGGCACTTCATAGCTACACCACCATCATCGGTTGGGAATGAGTGTGTAGGTAATGACTCTACGATACCGCCTGACTCAACACCACGAATACGAGCACACCAGCCATAGTCCTTAAATGAACGGTTGATGTTTACGCCCATAGCATATGAAGCGTTCATCCAGTTGTATTTTGATGAATCACCAGAACCTGTATCCTCAACAAAGTTAAAGCCTTCAACAGGATTGGTCTCAGGACCATATGGGCTACGGCTTAATACTCTAGGTAGAGTTAAAGCTACATAACGGCTCTCATCAGACTCTCTAAATGATCTCCATGCTGCATACTCAGGAGTTGAGAAGATCTTGGTTAAATCACGAGGATTTGACAGATCTTGCCATGAATCTAAGTTCATGATGGTAGGATCTGCTGCACTGATAAATGGAGCATGAGCTGCACATGAAATCTTAGCAATACCCTTTAATAGCTCGATATCAGGAGCTGAGTGATTAAAGTAGTAATCACCGATGATAGCGCCATATGGCTCACCACCTGCGGTACCGTACTCATCCTCGTATAAGCGCTTGAACAATGGGCTCTGATCCCAAGTAGCGCCTTTGAACTTCTTGATAGTCTTTAAAAGATCTTTTTTGCTGATGTTCATCACACGAACTTTTAAGCTATCAGATGTCTGAGTGTTATTTACTAAATAAGACAGACCTCTCCAAGAACTTTCGATATCCTCAAAGTCCTTGTGGTGAATGATCTCATTTACCTGTGCGCTTAACTTTTTATCAAGCTCAGCAATCATGCCCTCAATAGTTTTGATTGAGTTATCTGAAATTAAAGCAGCATTGCTCAATGCCTGCTGAACTAAAGTTTTAACAGCACCTTTTACAGCAGAATCAGCTTCTTCTGACTTAGGATTGAACTCTTTATTTAAAAGTTGCTCAAAGTCAGAGACTTCCATGGTTTGAGCTGTGCCTTGAGCTTTTTGTTCTAAAGTATCTGACATCTCTTATTCCTCTGCTTTGTTCTCTTCAGTCTTTGGCTTTGCCTTTGATGCTAGTGCCTTTAATAAGGTCTCATCTTCTAATAACTTAGTGATAAGTTCTTCAGCACCAGTCTTACCATCCATATAACTTAATAGATTTGATAATTGACGTCTTGCCTCTAACAGCTCTTTTACACCGTCAACTTTCTCAGCTACTTTATCAGGAGAAAAGTCATCCATGCTTTCAAAAGAAACATCAACTGCCAGATTACCCTCACCTGTCATTACATTAGGTACATTAAAAGCAACTCTAGGCTTGATGCTCTTCATTCTGTCGTCAAAGTTATCAGCGTCGATATCGAGGAATTTCTTATCCTCAACTCTCTGATCTTTAGTAACTTCACTCTTACCTGAAAGATCTGCCATTACGCCCATTACAAATGGAAGATTAACTTTCTTCTCGGCGCCGTAAAGTTCTACGTCATACTCTACTTGAACTCTAGGAGCTCGATTTTTGCCGATAAACTTCTGACTGCTGTTATTTGATGCCATAAAGTTCTTCTCCTTGATAATTAAATTCTGTTAGTTATCGCCATTGTCAGGTTTGACACCAAACTGCTCGCGACCTCTGTCTAAGGCGTTCTGATCGATTTCGCCTAACAGATCCATAAAGTTCATATTTGCCATCTTTAAAGCCCTGTTAATTAAGAAAGGTACAGGACTTGTAGGTTCAGCTACCTGGAAATACTCAGCACTCTTTTTCAAAAGCAATAAAGCATCATTACGATTTTTAACCTTGTAGCTTTCAAGATTAAAAGCCTGTGGTGCTAAAAGTGGATCTTGTGCTTTTAAAGCAACAGTCTTGGTATTTCCAGAATTTGTTTCATTAGCTACTAAAGCTTCCTTTGAACCATCACTTAAACCTTGTTCATCTGAAGACTCTGTAGAATCAGCTAAAGACTGATTAGAATTTTTAATTACGCTTGAATACAGGCTCTTTAAATAATTAAGTTCGTGATCCATGCTATCCATAGTGAGATAGCCCTTGTCGCCGACTTTTTCATTAAATATAGAACACAGATTCTGATTTATCATTAAAATCTGCTCAACTTTTTCAAGTTGAGATGCAACTGAGCTTACAGGCACGGTTGCAATCTGAGCTAACAGAGAGGATAGATCTTTATCCTCTTTTGAATCTAAATAACCTGTAAGTACCAGATAATCTCTTAAGGTGTAATCAAGCTCTGGTACAAGTTTTAAATCACGAATATGAGCTAGTACATGATAAGCATCAGAGAATGCTCCATCTGTAGGAGAGAGCATTGCAAGAATATTGATACGCTCAGTAGGATCGTTGTCATCATCAGGATCTAACTGTGGATAAAAGGTATCAAATTGCTCTTTTACAAGATACTCAATTAAGCTTAAACCGTCTTTTAGACCATCTAAACCGAACAGGCATAGTGATGAGAGAGTAAAGAAAGATGCTACTCTTAAATCTCTGGTCTTTGACCATAAAGATAAAGTGTTCTTATAAAGAGTTCTGTAATCAGGATCTTTACCTTCGATGACGCTATCGCCCATTTCACTTTCTTCAGTGCCAAGAGCAAGTTCATCTAGCGCAAGATATAACTCATCATACTCACAATTCTCACCGCTTACGTTCTCAGCGCTGACAGGAGTTAAGAGTTTGTTGAATTCTTCAGCATTCAATCTTTCCACAGGCAAATCCTCACCAAAAAATTTAATGCATGTACCACTATGGTTTTGATATTAGTAGCTTTTTGCGTAAAAAAAAGCCAATTTTCTCACAAAAGCTGATATAGACAAAGGATTCTAGTGATCTAGTTCAAATTTCCGCTCTAATCTAAAAGTAATGCTTATAAAATAAAAGGCTTATATATGTCGTTTAAAAAGATATAGTACAATTTACTATGCAAACTGATTTTTTTGCGCAAAAAGCCATATATTTCACAAAAAAACACTGATCTTTTAGTGAAATTCATTCAAATTGAGACATTTTTGAGCACAAATGTGTATTTTGGTGCTGAGCCATCACTATTTATTCAGTAAATTAAAAGAGAGTTTTAAATGGTAAATATGAAAATCAAAACTCCCCTTAGTAAGGGAAACATAAAAACGGTGAAAGACAAGGATCTAAGCGATAAAAGAGCTAATTTAGGTGAGGATTTTTTCAGTAAAGAACACCTCTCAAGATTAGAACAGCGAATTTCAGATCTTAATGCACACAGAAACTGTCACAAGCATGAGCTCATCGAGAGCTCGGCTCATCGAATTTGATAGTCCTACCTTTCTTCTCATTCAGCTTCTCATTCAGCCATAACCTCACATTCATCACTTACTATCAGTTCAACACCTTTAATCTTCAAATATGGCATCCGTCGCAACTTAATTAAAAACTGTATAGTTTTTTTGACATACTCGACAATCTGCATTTCTTTTTTTACTAAAAATCAAAACGTTACCTATATTTATAGGCATAGCATTTTCTTTAATGCATAAAACTAATTCAAACAAACGTACGCATACAAACGTACTCATACAAATATATTCATACAAACAATAAGGAAGTCTTATGCTCATTGCTGAATTTATTTTCTTGCTGTTGATGCTCTATGCTGGAAGCCGATACGGTGGTATCGGACTTGGTGTAGTCTCAGGTATTGGTCTTATCGTTGAAGTCTTTATCTTAAGAATGCCTCCAGCCTCTGCTCCTGTTGAAGTAATGTTAATCATTATTGCAGTAGTAGGATGTGCTGCTATTTTAGAAGCGGCAGGTGGCATGAAGTACATGCTTCAGATCGCTGAAAAGATCTTAAGAAAGAATCCTAAGAGAATTACCTTTTTAGGACCTTTGGTTACTTTCTTAATGTCTGTGATGTTAGGTACCGGACACTCTGTTTATTCCATCATGCCAATCATTGGTGATATTGCTGTAAAAAATAAAATCAGACCTGAGCGCCCAATGGCAGCTGCTTCAGTTGCCTCTCAATTAGCACTGTCAGGCTCACCAATTTCAGCTTTAATGGCATGTTACTTAGGTAAAGACGTACTTGAGGTATTTCCTGATTTAAATCTTTTGAACATTCTGTGTGTAACCTTCCCTGCTGTACTCATGGGTGTGATTGCAATGTCTATCTTCTCTACCTTTAGAGGTAAAGAGTTAGAAGACGATCCTGAGTTTCAGAAGAGAATGCAGGATCCTCATTTTAGAGAGATGATTGAAAACAGCACCAAGACCACCTTAGATGAGAAGTTACCATTCTCAGCAAAGCTCTCTGTTGCAATCTTCTTATCATCATTAGTATTTATTGTCTTCTTAGCTGTGTTCCCTGAGATTAGAACCGTAGGTGAAGGCACCAAGCCTATTAGCATGGGTGTGATCATTCAGATGGTAATGCTAGCTTTCGGTGCTTTCATGTTAGTGTTCTGCAAAGTACCTGTAGCTAAAGTACCTAATGGTGTAGTTTTCAAATCTGGTATGGTGGCATGTATTGCAATCTTTGGTATTGCTTGGATGTCCAATACTTATTTCCAGCACGCAATGCCTGAGTTTAAAGCAGCCATTACTGATATGGTAAACACCTATCCATGGACTTTTGGTTTCGCGCTTTTTGCTGTATCTGTGGTTGTAAACTCACAGGCAGCTACCGCCAAGATCTTAATTCCTGTAGCACTAGCTTTAGGACTGCCAGCATCAGTGCTGATTGGTCTGATGCCAGCTACCTATGCCTATTTCTTTATTCCAAATTACCCATCAGATATTGCGACAGTAAACTTCGATCCTACAGGCACCACTAAGATTGGTAAGTACTACTTTAACCACTCTTTCATGTTCCCAGGTCTTGTAGGTGTAATTACAGCCTGTGCTGTAGGTTTAGCTTTAGGACAGATCTTGCTTTAGGCTGAAAGTAACAAGTTATAACTCCTAAGTTAAGGCTAACAACTGACGTTGTTAGCCTTTTATATGTGAGAACTGAAATTACCTGTAGGAAGGACTAGATAATATCCAAGAGCTTTTCTCAACATCTTTTGAATCTTTTCTTTTTGAATATCTATGCTTTGGAAGATTATGAAGAAATTAAACATTTCAATTTATCCTGTCCTTTCATAATATACAAAAAGAGGTATCCACATATGACAACATCAAATTTGAAAATTAGAACAGACAAACTCATCAAAGAACAGGCTGAAGAAATATTCAATAAGCTTGGTCTGAATATGACCACCGCTATAAATATGTTTCTAGAAGCTACTATCAGAGAACACGGCATTCCTTTTGATCTTAAATTGGATGAGACAAATGAAACTACAAAGTCAGCTATTGAAGAAGGAAGAAAAATAATGTCCACTCCTTCCGCCCTAAGATATTCTAATATGGACGATCTTAAGGTTGCATTGGAAGAATGAAGAAAAGGTTCATGTTAACCGAGGTTACATTGATTTCTAAACAGCGGTTATTGTACAGTTAATATTTTGAGACCATCTCCTTCATTTAATTGTCTTACCTAAACTAAACATGATTATTCTTAATTGACTTAGCCTCTTCTAGCTTAATACCTGCTTATAGGCATCAATCTCTTTTTTAGAGAAGCAGCAGAGATAGATGTTCATAGTCTGATTTGGATGTGATGTTATCCACTCTTTAATACTGTCTCTTGCTACTGTGCAAGCCTCTAAAAGAGGATAACCATACACACCAGTTGATATTCCACAAAAGCCAATACTACTTAAGTTTAATTTTAAAGCTTCATCTAATGATCTTTTATAGCATGAGCCTAAAAGCAGTGGATCATCAGCACAATGCTGATAGACAGGACCTACGGTATGGATGATGTAGTTAGCGCTCTTAATATTAAAAGCAGAAGTTGCCTTTGCATCTCCTGTTCTGCAACCATTAAGTTTCATGCAGGCATCGTTCAATTGAGGACCTGCTGCTAGATGAATAGCTCCATCTACACCGCCACCACCTGCTAAAGCACAGTTTGCAGCATTTACAATTGCATCAGCATAAACATCTAAAACACCACCATTAAAGAGAGTAAGCACACTATGAGGCTTGTAGTTTCCCAATAAGAGTCTTTGACAGTCTAGCCATGACTCAGAACAAAGATCACCTAATAAACTGTCAACAGAATCACCATCAAGATGCATAAGTTCAATTACCTTATAAAGAGCGTTCTTTAGGCAATCTAAGTTGAAATAAACTTTGTCCTTTTTATAGTTCTTCAAGCAGTAATAAAGCTCTGCTTTCCATTTATTAAGAGCATTGTCATTTAAATTTTTAGTCTCAGTACTCATCTAAAACTCCTAATAAATCCAGTGTAAAAGCCTTTGAAACTAACCTTTGCAAAAAGTAGCTTTTGAGTTAGTTTCTTTTTAGCAAGTATCTTTAAAGACATGTTGTAAATACAGGGCTAAAAGACAGTGCTATCAGCTCATCTCAAGGTTAGTTTTGTACCTATGATTTGTCAAAAGCAAATTTCAAAATTTGAAAAGACCGATGATCATTAAAATGGGGCTGAACAAAAAAAATGGCTCTGACCAAGAAATGTATTCAGTACAGAGATTTTACTCAGTACAGAAAACTGTTCCTGCACACTATCTGAAAATTGTGTTCAAGTTAGCGTAAATCCGTACACACAACAAGAAATCATGGTATATAATGATCAGTTCGCAAAAATTTAAGGAGCAATCATGGCTAACATTAGACCTCGTGAAAGATCTGCAATTATTCAATCATTGCGCGCAGGCGTGACCCCAAGAATTGGACTTGAATATATTCAGGTAGGTCGTGTTAATGAGGTAAAGGCTCTAATTGAGGATTTAGACAACATCGAACAGGGTGGTAGTGCTTTTAGAATTATCATCGGTGACTTCGGTGCTGGTAAGTCATTCTTTTTACAGTTGATCCGCTATATCGCCTTAGAAAAAGGCATGGTAGTTATCAATGCAGATATGTCTCCTGACAGACGTTTGTTTGCTTCAAACGGTCAGGCTAGAAATCTTTACAAAGAATTAGCAAGAAACTTAGCAACTCGCGCTCATCCTGAGGGAAATGCCATGATCCCACTGGTTGAAAAGTTCATTACAGAACAGCGCCGTATTGCAGATGCTGAAGGTAAAGACGTTGAGAGAGTAATTAAAGACAAATTAAATTCACTCTCTGAATTAGTTGATGGTTATGATTTTGCTCAGGTAATTGCAACTTACTGGAAAGCCTATAACGAAGGTAACGAGGATCTTAAAAACAACGTTATCCGTTATCTGCGTGGTGAGTACACCTCACGTGCTGATGCAAGACGTGATTTAGGTGTAAGAGCCATTGTTGAAGACAACAATGTTTATGACCACATCAAATTATTAGCTCGCTTTGTAACTCAGGCAGGCTACAAAGGACTGTTAGTAAACTTAGATGAGGTAGTAAACCTCTATAAGTTACCTTCTCAAAGAGCTAGAAGCTCTAACTATGAGCAGGTTTTACGTATTTTAAATGACTGTTTGCAAGGTAGTGCGGAGAGTTTAGGTTTCTTACTAGGTGGTACTCCTGAGTTCTTGATGGATCAGAGAAAAGGTCTGTACTCATATGAGGCTCTTCACTCAAGACTAGCTGAAAACACCTTTGCACAGATTGCCAATGTAGTTGATTACCACAGCCCAATTCTGATGTTACAAAACCTCTCCCCTGAAGAGATTTATGTCTTACTGTGCAACATCAGAAATGTCTTTGCAGGTGGCAATAAAGATAAGTACATCTTACCTGATGAAGCTCTAAAGGCTTTCTTAGAGCACTGCTCTAAGAACATCGGTGATGCTTACTTTAGAACTCCTAGAAACACCATTAAAGCTTTCGTTGATCTTCTATCAATTGTTGAGCAGAACCCAGATTTAAGCTGGCAGAGTTTAATTGGCAATATTAAGATTGACTCTGAGACAGATAACTCTTTAGTTACCATCGCCGATGATGACAAGTTAACCGAAACCGTGATTAAAAAAGAGGATGACAAATCATCAAAAACAGATGACAACGGTGACGATGATGACGATGAGTTGACCTCATTTACATTGTAATCACTAAAACCTCTTAAAACGCTGTAGAAACTACAGCGTTTTAAATATCTAAAGACCATTCAAATCTTATTTAAAGCAAAAAAAGAGGATCACTATGAGTGCTCAAGTGCTTTCGCTTATAGACAAGGATCTACGCCGTTTCATGTTCAAAAAAGGCTGGCAGGAGCTAAAGCCTATTCAGAACAACGCCGTAAAGCCAATTCTTGAGAGAAAGACTGATGTGATCATCTCTGCCTCAACTGCAAGTGGTAAGACCGAAGCTGCGTTCTTACCTGCGCTTACAGCAATTGCTAGCACCAAAGAATTAAAAGGCATACGTATTTTGTATGTAAGTCCTCTAAAAGCTTTAATTAACGATCAGAACCGTCGTTTAGAGGAGATGACTGAGTTTTTAGATGTCAAAGTCACTCCATGGCATGGTGATGTTTCAGCCTCAAAGAAAAACAAACTCATGGATGAGCCTGAAGGTGTGATCTTAACTACCCCTGAGTCATTAGAGTCTTTACTCATCAATCACGTGCAGTGGATTAAAAACTCCATGCAGAATCTTTTCTATGTGGTCATCGATGAGTTCCATGCTTTTATGGGTACCCAAAGAGGTTATCAATTACAGTCTCAATTACACCGTATTGAAAACTTAATTGGTAAAAGAGTTTGCAGAATTGCCCTCTCTGCTACCTTCTCAAATGCTAATGGTGTAATCAGCTATTTAAGACCAAACAGTAAGGTTCCTTGTGTGGTTATCACCTCACCTGACAGCTCCAAAGACAAACTCTCTGTGCAGATTAAAGGCTATGAGCATCAGGAGCTTCCAGAAGAAGAGGAAGGTAAAGTTCTGCCTTACGAGTTTGACGAGATTGCCAATGATATCTTCAGGTTACTGCGTGGCAGTACCAATTTGGTGTTCTGCAACTCTCGTTTTACCACAGAGTCTTTAGCTGCCAAATTAGAGAGTTTGAGTAAGAAAAAGTTTGTACCAAACGAGTTCTTCCCACACCATGGTTCTTTATCTAAAGAACTAAGAGAGAGCTTAGAGTATCGTCTGCAAGAAGGCAGATGGCCTACTACTGCTATTTGTACAGCCACCTTAGAATTAGGTATTGATATCTCTGATGTAGCCTCAATTGCACAGGTTGAGCATCCTATTACTGTAGCTTCATTAAGACAGCGCCTTGGTAGAGCAGGTCGTCGTGACCACAACGCCATTTTAAGAGTGTTCTTACCAGAAGGCGCTACCTCCACTAAAAGAACAGAGCTTTTTGAAGACACTGTGCTTACAGTTGCAATGATTGAGCTGTTACTAGAGCGTTGGTATGAACCACCATTAGAGCATGAGTACGCTTTTTCTACCATGTTGCAACAGTGCTTATCTGTAATAGCATCTTTTGGCAGTGTCTCAGCTAAAGCTTTATATGATCTTTTATGTAAGACAGGTCCATTTAACCTATGCTCGGTTAAAGTCTTTATGGCCTTTTTAAAATGCTTAGGTGAAAAAGATCTTATCGTACAGTTAAATGATGGTACTTTAGCATTAGGACTTGAAGGTGAGAAACTGCTCTCTGTCTGGAGCTTCTATGCAGCCTTTGATACTCCCAAAGAATTTACCATCGAGTATGACGGTCACAGCATCGGTACTGTACCTCTAACCCGTGATCTGATGATTGGGGATACATTCTTATTTGCAGGCCGTGGCTGGAAGGTAAACTTCTTCTCACAAGAAAGACATATCATCGGTGTAAAACCATATCAGTTTGACGCCCAGCCTCTGTCTATGAACGGCTCAGCAGGTCACATTCATGACACTGTCCGTGAGAGAATGCTTAAGATCTACAAAGAAGGCATCATTCCACCATATCTTAATAAGACTGCTAAAGAGCACTTAAGATTAGGTATTGAGTTCTTTAAAGACAGACAATTAGACAAACATTGCCTGTATGAAGGACCTACTGGAATTGCCCTTTTCCCATGGCGTGGTGATAAAGTCATCCGCACGATTGTACTGATGCTCAAAAAAGAAGCTATTAGTGCTACAGCTTACAAGTCTCATATTGAACTTGAGTTCACCCCAAAAGACTCATTAAAAGTTGCTGTCTTTAATATTCTTGATGCAAAAGATATCGATAAAATCGAGCTTATCAAAAAGATCAATAATCTTGATAGAGACAAGCACGACAACTTTATCAGCATGGACTTAAAGCGCACTGCCTTTGCCTACAGTGAGCTTGATGTCGATGGAGCTTTAGAGTTCTTCACTCGCTTAAGAAAAGAGCTTTAGGATTAAGTTTTAACGTGCTCTTTTAAGCTTGCTCCTTTAAAACCTTCGATAAAAAGACTACCTCTTTTTCAATAAAGTGATTGAGGTAGTCTACACCTACCTTGTTTCTTTTATAGTTGTGCATGGCACTGTAACGTGTGGCAAGTAACGCTCTTGAGTAATCAACATAAGTAGTTGCACTCTTAATTGCAGCATCTAAATCAAAGTCTATGGCAAAAGCACCATCCTTGATAAAGCCGTTGACTACATCAATGACAGGTTTAATCCTCGATACTCTAGAATCTAAAGCTCGCTTAATCACATTTGATGACAAGGTATGATCTTTTAGTTTGCTTACAATCAGCTTGTAAGCTTTGGTGGTATTGGTGTCACTTACCTGAGGATCTGTAACATCAGCTAAACTCTCCTTGTAGCAAAATCTGTTTACAATCGCCTCAGTTCTCATAAGATTTGCCATTAAGCTGTCATTACCATTATCTGAAAGTCTTGTGTCACCTAAGGCAGTATCATTAAGACTTGCTATGGTGCTTTGACTCAGATTTATGTTGTCATAAGAGGCTTTCTTTGCATCACTACCAGTACATGCCTTATTTTCAGGGCTCATACTTGTGCTGTTAGAACCCACAGCATTATTGTCAGGCGCTCCTCCTAACATTAGATCTTCAAGTGTAGGAGCAGAGGCTATGACAGTGGGGATTTTGTTTTGCGCACCTGAAGAGCCACCTGTTACA
The DNA here is from genome assembly GCA_900315395.1 of uncultured Gammaproteobacteria bacterium. Lineage (GTDB taxonomy): Bacteria > Pseudomonadota > Gammaproteobacteria > Enterobacterales > Succinivibrionaceae > Succinivibrio. The sequence goes on along the minus strand of OMZC01000064.1, from coordinate 5,127 downwards.
GCCCTCTCATCTTCAATAGCTGTGTGTTGGTCACTATTCTCATGGGAATCATATTCATGGCTACCACTCTTTCTCTTTTTAAAGTCGATAGTGGAAGCAGCACTTAATAAGGTTCTCTCATTTTTAAAAGCCTGTGTCTGCGCCTTTTCAAGAGCCTTCTTTTCTTGAAGCGCTTTATATGAACTTAAGAAGGTCTCTACAGCTTTTTTAGAGTGATTTACATAGCTGCAGATGCTCTTATGCAACTTTACCTTTTGTAAAACCTCATCAGGGTGGAAGTAATTCTCGCCATTAAATATAGGATCAGAAAACCAGTTCTCAGGAGTATGCACTACGCCTACAAAGACAGGTCTTACAGCTTCTAAAAACTCACAGTCTTTGTAAGTCTCACCATTTGCTATAAGCTCTCGTGCTCTTTGTAAGAGAGTATAAAGGCGTGAGGTAAGTTCAGGCTTTACAAGCTCAACTAAAAGTTTGTCGCAGTTGTGCTCTTTTAAATAGGAGACGATGTTGCATACCTTGTCTTTTAGTATCAAAAGACCTAATGAGACTAATTGCTCAGGTCTTATATTGCACTCACAGTAAGTTGCAGTGACACTAAGCTCTTTAATAGATAAGTCTTGATTAAAAAGATCGACCAAAGAGGTATTAACTAATGAGAGGCTCTGCTTTTCTTTGCCATAGACAAAGTTATGCTCATATAAGAGCTTTGAGATGACAAAGGCAGATGAATAGAGCACCATCACAAGATTAGCTTTACTGCTACCAAAATCGTCATAAAGATAAGTACACTCTTTAGCAAGTTCCGTCATCATTGTGGTCAGTTTTAAAAAATATGAAAAGGCATCCTCTTTCATATTCTTTAAAACAAACCTGTAGGTATGTGAGGCGGTGTCTTCAATTACAGGTAAATAGTAGAGTTTAAAAGTATTTTCATCAGCATAAAGCTCTTTTAAAAGCTCAATTGCACAATGATTCTCTTGTAACATCACTTTTAAAAAGTCTTTACCTAATAACAGCGTTTGTTTAGAACTACGCCTTTTAGGCAAAGTATCACTGTATTTTTTAGAGAGCTTTAAAGCTTCATTTACAGCATGCTCTTTTAACTCATCTTTGATCTTACCTACTGTAAGAGCTCTTACTAAACTTTCAGATACCTTATTCTCAAGACTTACCTGTACCTCATCTCTTATGGCTTTTTTAAGATCATCGATGGTTAAAAGAACTAATGAGTCTAAAGAGATCTCATTATCATATGATTTAAAACAGCCATACGGTCTTGAAAACAAATTTGAAAGTAGCGACATATACACCTCACATGAGGCATGAAGTGTATACCAGGAATTTTTAAGACCTATTTTTTATTGACAAATTTTGTCAGTAAAGAAAAATAATCTGTATCAACTTATCAAATTTAGCTTTCAAAAGATGAAACTTTTGCTATTTATTCTATAATAGTAATTATTATCAATAATAAATTTTAATAGCTTAATTTCAAGGTTTCTTAAGCTGTTAAATAGATAAAATTCAGGAGAACACATGAATACTAAAGCAATGTACAAATTAAGTTATGGCCTTTTTGTCCTAACTGCAAAAGATGGCGAAAAAGATAACGGTTGTATCATCAACACCGCAATTCAGGCAGCCTCTGGTCCTAATCAGATGAGTATCTGCATTAACAAAGCAAACTTCACTCATGACATGATTGTAAAAACTGGCGTATTTAATGTGTCAGTGCTCTCTCAAAAAGCCCCTTTTGAGCTTTTCAAGCGTTTTGGCTTCCAGTCAGGACGCGATGTCAACAAGTTTGAGGGATACACTCAATGTCAGAGAGCTCAAAACGGCATCTACTATGTAACCGAAGGTTCTAATGCTTATTTTTCAGTAAAAGTTGATAAGACACTAGACTTAGGATCACATACCCTGTTCGTAGGTGAAATTACTGATATGGAAGTTTTAAATGACATCCCTTCTGTAACCTATGAATACTATTTAAACAACATCAAACCAAAGCCTGAAGCTGTAGGTGTTACATCTGAAGGTAAGACCATTTGGAGATGCAAGATCTGTGGCTATGAGTATGTTGGTGAAGAGCTTCCTGAGGATTTTATCTGCCCTATCTGCAAACACCCAGCTTCAGACTTTGAAAAGGTTGTAGTTAAAGCTGTAGCTGAAGATAAAGCAAACGGCAACAAGTACGCTGGTACCAAGACTGAAAAGAACCTTCAAACAGCGTTTGCAGGTGAATCACAGGCTCGCAACAAGTACACCTACTTTGCTTCAGTTGCCAAGGAAGCAGGCTACGAGCAGATCGCTGCCATCTTTTTAAAGACAGCTGATAACGAAAAAGAGCACGCTAAGATGTGGTTTAAAGAATTAGGTGGTATTGGTTCTACTGAGGACAATCTTGAGGCGGCAGCTGACGGAGAGAACTACGAGTGGACCGATATGTACGAGAGCATGGCAAAGGATGCTGATGAAGAAGGCTTTACAGAGCTTGCTTTTAAATTCAGAGCAGTAGGAGCTATTGAAAAAGAGCATGAGCAAAGATACCGTAAGCTCTTATCTAATGTAAAAGCTAAAAAGATCTTTGAAAAGAGCGGTGTCTGTGTATGGGAGTGCAGAAACTGTGGTCACCTCTCTATCGGTACTAAAGCACCTGAAGTCTGCCCTGTATGCTTCCACCCTCAGAGCTATTTTGAGGTAAAAGAAGACATCTAACCTATAGTAAAAAATAACAACTCATAAACTCTCAAAAAATCCTGCGCTACTAGTTCTTGCTGGTAGCGCTTTTCTTGTTACCACTTCTGCGCTACTAGACTCAAGTTAGGCGCGCGATCCACCATTCTACATATTCTGGTATGATGGTCATCTAATTATGAGAAGATCTTATAGAGAGCAGCATCTCATTATGCTCAAGCTGATAATTTAACCTGTGATCTTTTGTAAATAAAAACTGCAACAGCTAATTTGTTACTTGATCTTTTTACAGGTTATAAAGCAGTTCTTTCCTGAAAATGCTATGCCATAAGTATAGATACTACTTATCATTCTACTTTGTACAAAAGGCTCAGCGTAATTCTTTCTGTCAATTTGTGCTACAGCATTTTCACTTAAGGTAATTAAATCTGCACCTGCACTGGCGGCTTTTATTTCAATAATTACAGCTTTATCTTCTCTTTTACTCTTAAAGACGATATCAGCATAGCCGTCACCTGCTTCACAGTTTGAATGATATTCAGAAAAGAAACCTTTAGAGCAGTTTGAGAACAGTCCGTTCAGAAATCCGTGATAGTAGTTCTCAAAAGGAGCCTTTGTGGCAGTGTCTCTTATGGAAATATAGCGCTGTAACAGTTCAAAGATAGTGTCAGATGCAGTATCTGCCTTTCCTTCAAAAAGACTGTTTGCCAAAGTGTCTGCAATATTGTTAGGAACAACTTCTGTATTAAATCTGTTCTGAATATTGTTTGTAAAACACTCTTTTATTTCCAGATTTGGAATTCTTGCAAAGATGTTCTTATCAGATGAACTGTCTTTTGTAAGCTCATTTTCATCTGTCTTTTCAAAGTCTACTGTAAGATATCCTGTATGCAGAAGAAGTGACCATAAGTCATCTGAGTTATGCTCACTGAGTGTGTCATAGTTCATGGATTCATTAAGCTTAAAGCTGATGGACTTACCGTCTATTAAGTCTTGCATTCTCTGATTGTCTTTGTCGGTCAGATATCCTATATAGTCTGATAAGCTTTTATCAGAGGTAGAGCCTGCCCAGTAGTTGCCTGCAACTATCTTCTGAAGTTCTCTATTCTGTTTGAAATCAAAGTTCTTTCTTACAAACTTAACCACATCCCATGGACAGAACATCTCTTTGTCAAATAACCTGTATCCGTCATAGTGTTCCTTTACAATAGTGGCATAGTCATCCAGTTCATAGTCTTTCAGGAACTTTTGTGTTTCTTCCTTGGTAAAGCCAATGATACCGGTGTACTTCCTTTCATTATCGGTAACACTGTTTACAGAAAAGTTGTTTACTCCCGTAAACAGACTGTTCTTGGCGACCTTTAAACATCCTGTAAGAACAGTTCTTGTAAGGGTGTTCTTATCTTTTAAAATTCCAAAGAAACCTTTTATCAGAGTTACCATATTCTCATGGTAATCTGCTACAAAACTTTTATCATTAGAGTAAAGCTTTTTGTTTGTGGTGTCATGATATGAGGCATTGGCTAAAGGCACATCATATTCATCTATGAGCAGAACTGGATATTTACCGTATTCACGGTAAAGAGCTGAGGCTAAGATCCTTAATGAGTTTTTAAGATAATCTGAATTCTCCTGTTCTCTTAAAAAAGCGATATCTGATATTCTGCTTATTCCATCCTTTTCTTTTTCATCCAGTCTGTTACTGTCTAGAAGGTACTTAAATTTTGAGGCAACAGAACTCACTGTTGATGCAAACATCTTATAGGCATCATCATAAGTTTTACCGTCAACATCCTTAAGGCTGATTTCTATAACAGGATACTGTCCCATGAACTTTTTACAGAACTCTGTATCTTCAAGTATCCTTGTGCCCTTAAAGTATTTTTCCTGTAAAGATGTGTCAAATGGTTTGTCTTTATTTATTTTCAGGAAAGACTCAAACATGGTCATGAGCAGTGTATTGCCAAAACGTCTTGGTCTTGTGAACAGAAGAACTGTGGCTGAGTCTGTAAATACTGTTTTTATATACTCAGTCTTATCCACAAAATAGCTGCCTGAATTTTTCAGTTCCTCAAAGCCTGCAGGACTTTCTGGTAATGGTAAAAATAGAGACGATAACATTTAAATACCTACAAAACCGAAGATCATGATACTTTTACTCAGTATACAAGAAATGATCTAAGATAGACAATCAGGACATCACAGATCAAAATCGTGATCTTTTACTGTAACTAAATGATCTTCAGGTCAAAAAGAGATAGGAGAAAAACAAAAAGACTTAAGAAAGCCATTTTGAATTATTATCTGAAAATATTAGGAAAATTTTAGGCATAAAAAAACGAACTTTTATCTTTAAAAACCAAAGATCTAAGTTCGCTGGTGCTGATACCGAGAATCGAACTCGGGACCTCACCCTTACCAAGGGTG